>NZ_BAAGIR010000082.1:0-8907 GCF_054658155.1 Alkalibacterium sp. m-11 | reverse complement strand
ATTTCTCCCGAGTTGGTCGCAAGATACATCTTAGAGCCCACTCACCGGCTCATTTCTCCCGAGTTGGTCGCAAGATGCGTCTTAGAGCCCACTCACCGGCTCATTTCTTCCGAGTTGGTCGCAAGATACATCTTAGAGCCCACTCACCGGCTCATTTCTTCCGAGTTGGTCGCAAGATACATCTTAGAGCCCACTCACCAGCTTATTTCTCCCGAGTTGGTCGCAAGATGCGTCTTAGAGCCCACTCGCCAGCTTATTTCTCCCGAGTTGGTCGCAAGATGCGTCTTAGAGCCCACTCGTGCTGATTCGGCCTATTGAGTTAGTCTTTCTTCAGTCCTACCCCTAGCTCTGAAAGCAAAAAGAAGAGTATGGAGCACCCGATAGGCTCCACCACTCTTCTTTGAAAGTCAGCTTGCTGAGCTTTACTTCTTCTTCAGCTGCTTCCCATTTTCAAACTGTTCATCATACTCCACTTCTCCATCTCGGCTGTAACGGAGCCATCTTCCGTGTTTCTGATCCGCTTTAAAATGGCCGACTTGCCATAGATCACCCGTTTTACGGTAAAAAATCCACTCCTGTTCCATCTTTTGTTCAACAAAAGGCCCTTTGGCTTTGACCGTACCGTCTTCATAATAATAAGTCAGAATATTATCTTCCTGTTCATAAACCTTCTGGCCATTGGCATACTTTTTTTTTCCAAGCATCTTGACGGGATATCCGTCCACACTGGACACGATTCCCTTCCTCCTTTCCTCACCTATCTATAGTATACAAAAATTTCCTGCTAAATTAGTACTTCATCGGATACTAATTCTTATTAACTATTTGGCACTCGTACAGATCTCCTAAAACAAAAACACCCGACCGTCTGATTGAATAAGAACGGTCGAGTGCTGACTATATTCATTTACTTATACTTCTGCTGAAAAGCAGTAATCGCATCATATTCTTCTTCAAAGAGACGGCTCAAGCGGATATATATCGGCATGAGTTCTTCATATATCGCAACAGATTCGGGTTGAGGCGGATTGACTTTACCCGTGTTGACCATATTACCGACTTCGCTTAAATCATCGATGTCTCCTATAGCGAAACGGCCCAGAACAGCTGCTCCTAGACAGGCACTTTCCACAGTCATCGGGACATGCACTTCCTGGTTGAAAATGTCTGCCAGCATCTGACGCCACACATCAGAATTCGCAAATCCACCAGTCGCATGGATCCGTTCCGGTAAGCCGATCACTTCTTCAAGAGCCAGCAGAACCATATAGAGATTCATATTGATACCTTCCAGTACCGCACGCATCATATGTTTTTTCTGGTGATGCAGAGCCAGTCCGTAAAAGGAGCCTCGAGCGTTCGCGTTCCATGAAGGAGCCCGTTCGCCGGATAAGTACGGATGGAAAATCAGCCCATTGGATCCGGCCTGAACTTCCGCTATTTTCTCTGTGATGACATTATAAGCGTCCATACCGGCAGCTTCTGCTTTAGACACTTCCTCAAGGCATAGTTCGTTTCTGAGCCATCTCAAAATCATTCCACCGTTATTCACTGGTCCACCGATCACCCAGTGCTTGTCCGTCAAGGCGTAACAGAAAATTCGGCCTTTCG
Source organism: Alkalibacterium sp. m-11 (assembly GCF_054658155.1). Lineage (NCBI taxonomy): Bacteria > Bacillati > Bacillota > Bacilli > Lactobacillales > Carnobacteriaceae > Alkalibacterium > Alkalibacterium sp. m-11. The sequence continues at coordinate 7,296 of NZ_BAAGIR010000082.1, read as the reverse complement.
GATCTGAAACTGGTTTATCAGTAACCGTCCGGATCGCTCCACTCGTTCCGATCGTTACGGCCACAACCCCTTTATCAATCGCATTGACTCCAAGATTTGCAAGACAGCCATCGTTAGCACCTATGATAACCGGTGTGTCACGACCAATCCCTGTTTTATCTGCATATTCCAAGCGCATGCCGGTAAAGACTTCAGTTGTCGAAACGATCGGTGACAGTCGGTCAGGGGTAATCCCAGCTGTTTCCAAGGCTTCCTCATCCCAGTCCAAAGCTTCCATATTGAAGAGTCCAGTAGCAGATGCAATCGAGTAATCGACAGCGTACGTGCCAAACAATTTATGGAAAACATATTCCTTTATTCCAATAAATCGGGCAGCAGACTGAAATACTTCAGGTTTTTCATCTTTCATCCAGATCAGTTTGCATAAGGGTGACATGGGATGAATCGGCGTCCCAGTCTTTTCATAGATGCTCTGCCCATTTGTTTCTTTCAGCTGCCTTGCATAAGGTTCGCTGCGCTGATCTGCCCAGGTAATGACCTGTGTCAACGGCTTTCCCTCACTGTCTACAGCAATCAGACTGTGCATAGCCGCGCTGAAGCCGATGACTTTAATGTCTGACTGGGATGCTTGGGAGGTTTCCATGACTGACTGAAGGGACAGGAGGACCGCATCGAAAATCTCATCCGGATCCTGTTCGGCAACTTTCGGTTCAGGTGTGTAGAGAGGATACTCAATCGTTGCCTGATGGAGATTCTCTCCTTGTTCTGAAAACAGAACGGCTTTTGTGCTCGTCGTCCCGATGTCCACACCGATGGAATAACTACTCATATACGAAATCCTTTCATTTAGACTGATTAAGTTCCTATTCGTCTAGTACTCTCTTATATTATAAACAATCCGATGAGCATTGCCATGCCTAATCCGACAAGTCCGATAATTGTTGTCATCATTGTCCAAGTTTTCAATGTGTCTTTTTCATCCAATCCAAAATAGCGGGAGACAAGCCAGAAACCTGAATCGTTGATGCTTGAAAACAGTGACCGTTTCCCAATGAGAGAACTGAAGCTGTACGATAATGACGGAGACAGACAAGGGATTCTAGGTGAAGCTCTGGAAATTCTTCTAAAAGAACAGGCACCTGACCTCAAATTCTCTTACACTACTGATCCGGAAGAAGCCTTTAGCGATGTCGATTTCGTCATGGCTCATATCCGCGTCGGAAAGTACGAGATGCGTGAGCAGGATGAAAAGATTCCGTTAAAATACGGTGTTGTCGGTCAGGAAACATGTGGACCTGGCGGAATTGCTTATGGTATGCGAAGCATTAACGGCATGCTTGAAATCATCGACTACATGGAAAAGTATTCTCCAGATGCCTGGATGCTCAACTATTCCAATCCTGCAGCAATCGTTGCTGAAGCGACACGCGTTTTACGTCCAGATTCAAAAGTCCTGAATATCTGTGACATGCCTGTCGGAACGCTGCGTAGAATGTCTCAAATTGTTGGAACTACTCCAGACAAGCTGGAAGTAAGCTACTTCGGCCTGAACCACTTCGGATGGTGGACCAGCGTCAAAGACAAAGCTACAGGATATGAATACATCAATGAAATCAAGGAATATGTGGCAGAAAACGGCTATCTGACCCAAGTTGAAGTGGACACACAGCATATGGACGAAAGCTGGCAGGCCACTCATAAAAAAGCCAAGGACTTACTGGCAATCGAACCGAATTATCTACCGAACACTTATCTGAAGTATTATTTCTATCCTGACTATGAAGTAGCTGGCTCCAATCCAGAATTCACCCGTGCCAATGAAGTGATGGCCGGACGTGAGAAACAGGTATTTACAGCTGCTCGTAACATCATCGAAAAAGGTACCGCAGTTGACGGTGGTTTCCACATCGACAGCCATGCATCATTCATCGTGGACCTGGCCCGCGCCATTGCATTCAATGCAAAAGAACGTATGCTTCTGATTGTTGAAAACAACGGAGCGATTGCTAACTTTGATGATGATGCTATGGTCGAAGTGCCTTGTATCGTCGGTAGTGACGGTCCTGAACCATTGGCTCAAGGTAAAATCCCTGCGTTCAACCGCGCTCTTATGCTTCAGCAAGTCACTGCTGAGAAGATGGTCGTTGAAGCCTATATCGAAGGCAGTTACCAGAAACTGTGGCAGGCTCTGAGCTTGTCGAAAATCGTTCCAAGTGCTGAAGTCGCTAAACAGTTACTGGACGATCTGATCGAAGCAAACAAAGGCTACTGGCCTGAACTGAAGTAATAATCATACAGAGAAGCCCCATCCTACGAGTTGATTCCCAGGATGGGGCTTCTTTTTTGGTTTATCTCTTTAGGTCCATGAGCTATCCTTTTTGTCTCAGTACTAAATTTATTTGCGACTGAGTTCCTACGCTATCTCGATTGTACCTGCACTCAAACAGATTTCTCCTCCGAGTTCCGGCGCTATTCAGATTGCCCCTGTACTCAAACTGTTTTTCCATCTGAGTTCCGGGGCAAACACAATAGTGAAGGTTTTTTCTACGAAAAAACCGCCCGACTGAAGATAACCACAGTTAGGCGGGGCTGATATTACTCAATTCATCTTACTCGTCTTCAAGTAGGGCAAGAAATTCCCTTGTCCGGTCTTCTTTTGGATCAGTCAGGACTTGTTCGGCCGGACCTGACTCTAGGATATACCCCTCATCCATGAAGAAGGCTTTGTCGGCTATACGGCGGGCAAAGTTCATTTCATGCGTCACGATGACCATAGTCTGACCTTCTTTTGCCAGACTTTCAATTACTTTCAGTACTTCTCTGACCAGTTGAGGATCGAGTGCTGATGTCGGTTCATCAAACAGCATGACTTCCGGGTGCATCATCAGTGCACGGGCGATCGCTGCTCTCTGCTGCTGACCACCGGACAAGGCATCTGGGAACTTGTCCTGATGTTCGGACAGGCCAACTTTTTCAAGCAGCACACTCGCTTCTTTCATGATCGTCTCTTTATCCTGCTGCTTGGCAGTTAGAGGTGCTTGAGTAATGTTTTCCAGCAGAGTCATATGCGGGAAAAGGTGGAAGCCTTGGAAAACCATCCCTGAATAGCGGCGGATGTCCTTGATATCTTTCTTGGATAGTTTATCTTCACCAAAAGATACTTCCTTATCACCTATTCTGATCGATCCTTCATCTGGTGTTTCGAGCAGATTCAGGCAGCGAAGCAAGGTTGTTTTTCCTGATCCGGATGCACCGACCAGACAGACCACTTCGCCCTTTTTCACTTCAAGGTTGATCGATTCCAGAACCGGAGTGTCGTCAAATGTTTTTTTAAGATTCTTTACTGTAATCATGTGTGTGCCTCCTTATTTAGATAGGTAACGGTTGTACCTGATTTCCAGACGGTCCTGGAAATACCCGATTACGATACAGACCATCCAGTAGATCAGGGCAGCAGAAATGTACATGGTCATACTGTCATAGGTTCGACCAGCAACTAGTCGTGCACTGTACAGTAGTTCCTGGACCGTAATAACAGAAGCCAGTGATGTCCCTTTGACGACGTCCATAAAAATATTGAATGTCGGTGGAAGAGCAATACGTGTAGCTTGGGGAATCACAATTTTTCTCAAGGTCTGAAAGTAATCCATCTGCAAAGTCGCCGCTGCTTCCCACTGACCTCTGGGTACAGATAAGATAGCTGACCGTACCACTTCCGCAAGGTAGCCGCCGAAGTTTAAACTGACACCTACAATAGCAGCTACAACAGCATTATTGAACGAGAGTCCTATTACCGGCAGGCCATAATAAAGGATAAATACAAATACAAGCAGTGGGGTCCCTCGCATAAAGGAAATGTATAATCTGGCAGGTAAATGAAATATGGCAAATTTCGACATACGAGCGACACCTATTACAACACCCAGTATTAAAGCAAAGAACATACTGAACAAGGCAATAACCATTGTAATCTGCAACCCTTGAAGCAGGAAAGGTAATGAGTCTATCGCCAGTTCATAATCAAATAGATATTCCCACCGTATATTTCTAAACGTCTCAAACATCGTTTTGTCCTCTCTTTTTTATTTTGATTTTCAAAAAGAAAACATACAAGAAGTGTGTGCTCCTTGTATGTCCATAGATCTAATTATTCTCCATCAAGACTCACGATTTCTGATTCGTCAACGGGTTCAGTTACATCAGCGCCTAGGAATTCCACAGACAATTCTGAAACCGTTCCGTCATCCATCAGTTCCTGAAGGGTTTCACTCAGACGATCTCTTAAGGACGTATTGCCTTTTAAGACAGCCATCGCGCTTTCAGTGGCGTGGAATTTCACATCTTCAGCAATCGTCAGTTGGTCGTCACCGAATTCGTTCAAGGTGTTAAGCAGGACCAGGTAGTCATTCAGATATGCATCCTGGTTGCCGTTAATGACATCTCTAAGAATAGCTTCAACTCCACCGTCGTATGCCGTACCATTTGCTCCAATATTGTCCGCAAAAATCGCATAGTTACTGGTCAGTGACCCAACTGCAACGTCGACACCTTCCAGATCATAAGCAGACTTGAAACGATCTGCGTCTTCCTGTCTTACGATAATTGATCCATAGGAGAATTTATGCGGGTCAACAAAGTCGAAAATTTCAAGACGTTCTTCAGTAATGGCGAAGTCGTGTGCAGCCACATCAATTTGTCCATTTCTCAGTGAAGGAAGGATCCCGTCGAAATCCATTGTTTCGAATTCAACTTCAAGGTCCAGTCTTTCGCCGATTTCTCTGACCAGTTCAACTTCGAAACCAGTTAGTTCATTGTTTTCATCAAAGAATGTGATCGGAGCGTATGTGCCGGATGTTCCGACTGTCAGGACGCCTTCTTCTTCAATATCAGCCCATGATGTTTCTTCTGCTGTATCTTCCCCAAGTTCTTCCTGAGCTGTATCTGTTTCGGCATCATCTCCGTTATCAGCTGGTCCACAAGCCAGAAGGAATCCGCTCACAGATAGAATACCAGTATATAATAATTTCTTTTTCATAAATAAAATCCCCTTTTTAATCAAATCATCTCTATGTTTTATACATTTTCAGCATACAAAAGCACTGGATGTTAAATCAATCCAGTGCCTAATATAACATGTTTTCATTTTCTTGTCACTTACTTTCTCTAACTTTAAGTAAGCTTTAACTTTACTAGAGCCTCCACACCGAAGTGATCACTCACGACCGGTCCATTTTTTCCGTCGAAAGTCACTTTGTACTGTTCGATGTCAAAGCCTTCCCCGGCAAAAATATAGTCGATCCGTTTAAGATCCGAGTGGCCTTCCCATCCGTCAATTTCCTTCTCTACGGTTGCTTCACCTATCTTCAAGTCCGCTGTTTCAAAAGCATCATTCAGGAAAGGGGCCGAGCGTCTGACCAGTGCATAGCCCTCATTCTGAACTGAGGGGTCATTATTGAAATCTCCCATGACGATGGCGGTTTCTCTTTCATCAGGACGGATTATGTCCAGCGTCTGCATCCATTCATGCTCAAACAGCTGCCTGCCATTCCCTTCAGTCCACCAGGAATAATGAGCGGACAGAACCACCCATTGTCTATCCTGATGATCAAAGGAGGCTTTCAGCACTTTACGTGTGTAGTGACTGGTATAGTCCTCTGATTTAGAGACCAGCTGACTTTCTGCTTTGAACGGGACTTTAGAGAGAATCGCCACACCTTCGTCATACAGGTCATACCCGACATGATTGGCTGCCCAGCTCCAGTAGTAAGTCAGACCAAGACGCTTCAGCTTCTTGACCAACAGCCGGGCAAAATTATCTTCTTTTATTGGAACAGCACATACTTTTTCTTCAGGAGCAATGAAAGTATCATCTTTGATTCCCTTGGCATCGATCGTCTGATTGACCTCCTGAAGAGCAATAACGTCATATTCTGATTCTGCAAGCTGCTCAGCTAGAGCATCCAGCTTTTCATAAGGGGCGTCTTCCATCCACGCGTGAGTATTCAATGTTAAGACTTTCATTTGTACACTCCTTTTTTATTCCATCACTGACCCAATAAGGTCCGCTGCTTTACATTCTCCAGTTGCCTTAAGGTTAATTATCTGTCCATCAGTCAAGTTCGTAAAGACTACGAGTACCGCTGTATCCTTATCGGCTTTGCTTATTGCCTCGCGGTCCATTTGAGCCAGCTCATCGCCCGCTTTCAGTGTCTGTCCTTCTTCAACAAATAGCTCGAATCCCTGACCGTTTAATTGTACCGTATCAATTCCCATGTGTACAAGCACATCGATCCCATCTTCTGTCTGGATTCCGATTGCATGTTTAGTCGGGAATATACTGGTGATTAAACCTGAAACAGGTGAAACGATTCTATCCGATGAAGGGGTGATGACATAGCCGTCGCCCATCATTTTCTGAGAGAAGACGTCGTCCGGTGCTTCAGTGATTGGCTGTACGTTTCCGTCTGCAGCACTGTAGACAGCTGTTTTTTCTGAATGATTCATTAAAGATTCACTCGTCTGATCATTAGCTGTGTCTTCCACTAATGCCTTATTCTCATCGATCGTTGAGGCAGGAATGTCTACATTCGATTCAAGTACATCCAGAATATCGGATTTCAGTACATCTGCTTTCGGTCCATATATCGCCTGAACACCAGTGTCTTTATGAACAAGCCCCATCTCTCCAGCTTTTTTCCAGTTCGCTTCGCTGCCTACTTTATTCGTATCCTTAACTGATACACGCAATCTAGTCATGCAGGCATCCACATCAGAAATATTGTCTTTTCCACCTAATAGATGAATGATATTATACACCTGCTGAGAAGCATCCACTGCCTGAGCTGCATCCGACCCGCTTGCTTCTCCCTCATAATTTCCTTTACGCCCAGGCGTGGCATACTGGAATTTACGAATAAGGAAATCTGCCAGGAAGTAAGTGCCGACTGCAAACAGGACAGTGACCCAAAGGAAGTTGATCATGTCTAAGCCCAGACCCGCTCTCAGTGCAAGTGGTGTACGGGTCAGAAGCTCGATATTTCCGAAAGCGTGGATTCTTAGATTAATAATATCTGCCATTGCAAATGCCGCACCCTGTATAAGGGCGTATACCCCATAAAGCGGCATTGCTGCAAACATGAACATGAACTCAAGCGGCTCAGTAACACCTGTAAAAAAAGCTTCGGCTACGCCTTCGCCCTTTTGGGATAGTGCGTAGCCATTACTTTTTCAGTTCTGAATTATCGTAGACGATACCGTGAATACTCTTATAGTAAACAGGAACCATCTCATTTCCAC
>NZ_BAAGIR010000081.1:0-8970 GCF_054658155.1 Alkalibacterium sp. m-11 | reverse complement strand
TAATTAGAACTGACTTTCTCAAGCCTTTTAAAAGCTCGAAGAGCAAAATAGGCTTGAGAAAGACAAAAACAATAAACTGCGTTTCAGATTTCTAGAATAAATTTCCGAGAATAACTTTACACATATTTAAACTCCCGCTTCTTTGCACATTCCTATGAAGCATGATATACTTGCAGAACAGCGGTTTGAATGTCTATGAACTTCTGTGAACCCCATACAGTAAAAAACCAGGTCTTAAAAAAGCGCGTAAATCTCCACAATTCTCAAAACGTTAATTGCTGGAGCCGTTGCGAATTTATTCGCTTACGGATACAGTATGGGACGGAGATTTCGAAGAAATCGAGTACCATTCATTTTGGTAATGGAGAACCCCATCAAAAATGGGGTTCTTTTTTTTTAGCACAAACCAGTTTACTGGATTGTGACAGTTTGCTAGAGCCGTAGGAACAAAGTGACGTACGGAAATAGTATGCGTAATGAGTGGAACGAATGGAGCCTCAAAACGTTACCTGCGGGTCCTTATTTCTTGTGTATTCGTATGAGGCCACAAAGTAATGATGAAAAACAATGAACAAGCAACAACTATAGAGGTGGTGGAAAAAATGACTCCAAAAGAAAAAATGCAGAAGCTGATTAAGAACAAGCAAGGCGGCGGCAAAGATATTAAAAGAAGTACGGCCAAAAATGATCAGAAGTACATGCGCAAAGCTCCGATTATTTTCAATAAATAAAATTAATTTAAGGAAAGACACATACCAGCACTCTTGGTATGTGTCTTTTTGTAATAAAAGAGCATGAGAGTTAAATAGCAGAGAGAGTGAACTGCACGGTTAGAGACAAATCCTGTATGGACAGAAAACTGCAGACAGATTATTTTTGAGTAATCTTTTGAAGAAAAAGATTTGCAGCGTTTGAAAATAGTTGGTTCTTTTTCCAGATAATATTGATGCTGGAGGTCAGTGGAGGAGAGAATGGGATGAATTTCAGGCCATTGTCTTTTGTATTGATGATACCGTCAATACATAGTGCGACACTCTCGCCTTTTTTGACTAGGAGAGAAGCATTATATAGAAGGTTGTAAGTTCCTATAATATTGAAATGGCTTAGATTTTGTCCTAACCATTCTGCAAGTTGATTATCCACCAATGACTGATTGGAAATAATCAAAGATTGATCCAATAAATCATTAGGGGATACATACTCTTTTTTTGTTAACGGATGGTGTTCATTGACTAAAATCCCCCAACAGTCTGATTGCGGCAATCGGATGTATTCATATTTCTGTTTTTCTACCGGATCAATGACTAACCCGAAATCCAAGAGACCCTTATCGATTTTATGTTTGACATCATCAGCATTACCGCTATACATATGAATAGTTATGTCAGGATAATGGTTTATTAAATCATTTAAAATAACTGCAACATACTCAATAGCTTGTGTTTCTCCTCCCCCAATAAAGATGTCACCACCAATAACGTTGTTTTTCTGGATATTCGAGGTGGTACTATCAACTAAAGAGAGAATTTCGTTTCCGCGATTCTGCAAATAGATACCGTCAGCCGTTAAGGTGATTCCACGATTTCCACGTTCAAAAAGCTGTACACCTAAGTATACCTCTAAACTTTTCAATTGTTTCGATAAAGCTGGTTGGGATAGGTGTAAAACCTCCGCAGCTTTACTGATCGTTCCCTCTCTAGCGACAGTTAAAAAATAGGTTAGTACTCTTAAATCCATTTAACCACTCCTATAACTTAAAAGAATACATAGGCATTCCATATAAGTATTATTCATTATGAGTATAACCGAGTATACTCAAATTATCAATAAAGGTGAGGAGGCTTTAGTGTCGATGAATACGTTAATCGAACAAATAGCTGGAAAAGAAATCTTAGCAGGTTCCGCTATTTTTAAAGAAATACATGAAGCGAAAGATAAGAATGAGCCACTTATAGCTGAACTTAATACAGGTTATCGTAAACCTCAGGATGTATTATCTTATTTAGAAAGAATCACAGGAAAAAAAGTTGACAGCACGGTTACTGTCTCATTACCGTTCTATACTGATTTTGGAAAACATATTACTTTAGGTAGAAATATCTTCATCAATCAAAACGTCACATTCGTTGATTTAGGTGGGATCGTGATCGAAGATAATGTGCTGATCGGACCAATGAGTCGAATCATAACGGTCAATCATTTAATTGACCCCAAAAAACGCCGTGGATTAAATGTTCAGACGGTCAGGATAAAGAAAAATGCCTGGATAGGTGCAAATGTCACCATATTACCGGGGGTTACGGTCGGTGAAAACTCAATCATTGCGGCCGATTCAACTGTAACGAAAGACATACCAGAGAATGTCATCGTTGCCGGGTCACCCGCAAAAATAATCAAACAGATCGAATCATAAAAATTAAATCTCAAGGAGAATTGCTATGTCAAATCTATCAGAAAAAGTCGTCGTTATTATGGGAGCCTCATCAGGTATTGGGGAAGCAACAGCCAAATTATTAGCGGACAGTCATGCAAAGGTAGTGTTGGCTGCTCGTCGTGAAGAACGAATCAAACGTTTAGCCGATGAACTAGGAGAAAATGTAGTGTATCAGGCAGCTGATGTGACAAATCGTGACCACATTAAAGCTGTCATTGATCTTGCTATGGAAAAATTCGGTAGAATCGATGTGATGTTTAATAATGCCGGTATCATGCCTCAAGGGAATTTAGCAAAACTGGAGTACGAAAGTTGGGAGAGTATGCTGAATATAAATGTTATGGGTGTATTGAATGGCATTGGTGCTGTGTTACCGATCATGCAAAAACAGAAATCGGGTTTGATCATTACAACAGATTCTGTTGCCGGGCACGTGGTTTACCCAGGCTCTGCTGTATACAATGGGACTAAATTTGCGGTACGTGCGATTATGGAAGGGTTAAGACAAGAAGAGCTTTCTAATGGTATACGATCAACGATAATATCGCCAGGAATGGTCAACACAGAGTTGTTTTCTACAGTTGGAGATAAGTCTTTAGAAAATGAATTGCAAAAAACTGCAGATCAGACAGGAAACAGTTTGACATCAGAAGACGTTGCCCGAGCTGTTATATATGCAATAGAACAGCCTGGCCATGTAACGATCAGCGAGGTGCTGTTACGCCCATTAAACCAAAAAATTTAATTTTGAGAGGATGGTATTGAAAAATAATCGGAAATTTAAGTGGATGATGATACTGTTCGCCTTTTTCTTAAGTGCGTGTAGAGTTGAAACAGTTTCGGAACCTGATTCAACTGCTCCTCAATTGAATAATGAATCACTGGATGAGCTAGGTGAAAGTGATGAAGTAGAGGCGGATTTAGAAGGAGATGAACAGGATGTGATAACCCTATATATAAATGGTTCAGAATTTTCAGTCATTTTAGAAGGCAGTACTATAGCAGAGAATGTAATCGAACGATTACCAGGTCGCTTCACCATGACTGACTTAAACGAGAACGAGAAGTATTATACTCTTCCTCAAACTGTAACAACTGATGCAGTGAATGTTCATAACATAGAAGCGGGAGACGTCATGTTATACGGTGATAGAACGTTAGTGATATTTTATAAATCATTTACGACGAATTACTCCTATACGAAAATTGGGCATATAGAAAACGCAGTAGGATTAGAGGAAGCACTGGGAACTGGGGTTGTAGAAGTAGAAGTTTTGAACTGAAGACAGCAATATGAATCGCCAAAAAAGAGTAATACGAAGATTAACAAATTGTAAATGCATACCGAAAGAGTATAGAATACTCGTGTAACGCTTATATTAATAAGTGTATTTCCAGCCGATTTATTTCACTAAAGAGGGTATCGATAAAATCAGTAAAACTAACTTAACGTACCAGCACGACACTTATAATACGAGGAGGAATAAAATGAAATTCAAAAAGGATTTTTTATGGGGTGGTGCTACAGCTGCAAACCAGTGTGAAGGTGCATTTGACATAGATGGTAAGGGGCTATCTGTTGCAGATGCGATGCCAGGAGGGAAAAACCGATTTTCGATTATTTCTTCTCTTGAATTCGATTGGGATATAGATACAGATAAATACTATTACCCTAACCATTTAGGAATCGATCATTATCACCGATTTAAAGAAGACATAGCTTTATTCGCTGAAATGGGATTTAAAGCTTACCGTTTTTCAATTGCCTGGAGTCGCATTTTCCCACAAGGAGACGAATTAAAGCCAAATGAAAGGGGAATATCTTTTTACGAAGCATTGATTGAGGAATGTCTAAAATATAATATAGAGCCGGTTGTAACGATATCTCATTATGAAATGCCTTTACATTTAGCAAAAAAATATGGTGGATGGAAAAATAGAGAATTGGTAAATTTTTATGAACGTTATGTAGAAGTATTGTTCGAGCGGTTTGCTTCTAAAGTGAAATATTGGATGACTTTTAATGAGATAAATTCCGCAATAGAATTCCCGGCTCTTTCTCAAGGGCTGATTCCTAAAACGGGTGCGAATAATTTTACTGATCGATTTCAAGCTTGGCATCATCAATTTGTTGCCAGTGCTCTAGCAGTGAAAATCGGGAAAAGGTTTCGTAAAGATATTCAGATTGGCTGTATGCAGATTTATGCTCCTATGTATGCTTTTGACAGTAATCCCAGCAATCAATTTGCTTCTCAATTTAAACAGCGCGCATTTAATTATTTTACTAGCGATGTTCAGGTAAGAGGGGATTATCCCACATATATCAGTCAGTTATTACAGCATTATGATGCAAAAATGCCGATAATGGAAAAAGGCGATAAGGAACTATTAAAGGAAAACACTGTAGATTACATTGGTTTTAGTTATTACATGAGTATGGCTATCGATGAAACAAATTCAGAAGCGACAGATCCTGCTGCAGGTAATTTGATGGAAGGTGTACGTAATCCCTTCTTGGAATCAAGTGAATGGGGTTGGCAGATAGATCCGTTAGGTTTGAGAATCTCATTAACTGACTTGTGGGATCGTTACCAAGTTCCGTTGTTCATTGTAGAAAATGGATTAGGTGCAAAAGATGAAAGTGATGACAATGGTGAGATCCATGATGATTACCGTATTGATTATTTAGCAAAGCATATTCAGGCAATGGCAGATGCTTTAACTGATGGTGTTGACCTAATAGGCTATACACCATGGGGATGTATTGATTTAGTAGCTGCGTCCACTGGTGAAATGAGCAAACGCTATGGTTTTATCTATGTTGATTTGGATGATCAAGGTAAGGGGACGCTGGATCGTAAGAGAAAGAAATCTTTTAATTGGTATAAACAAGTTATTGCATCTAATGGTGAAAATATAATTCAACAGTAAACTATAAGTAGTCACTCTTTATGGGTGATGCTGAGGGCTAGAAATTTTAAGACACTTTTCTTATGGGAAAGTGTCTTTTATTAGTCTACTATTGAAAAATTGACCAAAAAATTCCAGTTTTATGCTTTTTTGTGATAAATAGGAGACTTATAACATGCATATTTGGTTATAAGTAAGCTCATACTAAAGCAAGATTAAGGGAAATTATAAATTAGTTTACATTTTTACTTTCAGTAGAATAAATTTGTTGTGTTTATTAAACCTGAACAGCCTTCTATACTGAGAATTAGTTAGTAATAGTATTAAAAAATTGAAAGGAGATACAGAATTAGTGATTGGTTGGATTTGAGAGGAAGAACTATCGGAGTAACAGGAGGCGCATCTGGAAAAACTGAATGACAATAGAACATCCCTAGCCTATATGATTCTCTATCTTATGAAAAATGCAAAAAGAATGATAGTATAAAGTAAATAAAATGGTTAATAGGTAGAAACTCATTTTTTCGAATATAGAGTATTAACGTAATTCCGAAAGAAGTCTCCCACTTCTAAGCGTATGGGTGCGAAGCACCAGTGAAAGTGGGAGATGAATTTCGGTCAAGCGATAGCTTGAAGTGGTTAATGTCATTCTCATTTGGTATACTTTATATATAGACGATAACCAAGTCTATATAGGCGACAACCAAGCCTACTGAGTATTCCTTGGCGTTAGCCAAGTAAAAGAAAACCTATGAGGCAGGGACTGCCTTTTGAGCCTACCCATATCCGATTCCTCTGTCTGCATGAAACCTGTGCAGACAAGAATGGAGTTCGTAGGAAGCCCCCACTTCAAAATCCGGAGGATTTAAGTGGTGGGTAGTTCACTAGTCACGGTTATTCAGCAGTTGTGGAAAACAACAGTAAAAATTTATTTTGCGGAATAGGTTTAGCGTTGAGAGGGTGTATTCAATATGCAGGCGCAGTTTGAAATGTGGAGCACGTTTCACTACTTCATGATGATTTTTCCATTTGTACTTGCCATATTCTTATATAAAATGACGCAGGAAAAATCCTTAGCTGTAAAACGACGAGTTGCTATAATGTTGGGAATCATCCTAGTACTTATACTGACCACTAGACAAATTTACATTTTCAATAATGAGGGTTTAGGTCCGGAAGTTTTTCCCTTCCAGGTCTGTCACTTTGCCAATATTCTATTGCTTATCGTCGCGATCAACCCTAATCTTCGGGTGACTGCCGCAATCGCATGGTGCCTGAATTTTCCTGCAGGTCTGGTGTCTATCATATTTGCAGATGGTTTGGAAAGCTACAGTAATGTCCTCAATACTCAAGGGCTTGCCTATATTTCAGGACATATGCTAATCGTAACGATGGGTCTGTATTTGTTGTTGACCAGGATGATTCAAGTCGACTGGCGAGCACTTATAAAAGCATATAAAGTTTTAGCGATGCTTTATTTGCTGTCGGTAATAGTGAACAACTGGTTCGTCGCTATTTTTGATGAACAATCCAATTACTTTTACAGCTATGTGCCGGAAGCGGGGACCCCTTTAGAAGACTTATACAACCTTGGCTCCACGATCGAAGTATTCGGACTTACATTTAATCCGGCCTACCTTTTGTCCTTGGCAGTTGTAGGAGCTGCGGTCATGTTCCTGATGTATTTACTGGCGAAGCTGCGGTATGTCAATCATAGTCCCAAAGCTCACAGGAGACTAGCTAACTGAAGACAAATCATTCCTGATTTAATGTAAATAACAATGTTAAAAGCAGAAACCTGACCTGTGTAGGGGGTTAGAACAATTTTGCCACACTTACTCTGAGGTTTCGGTGATCAATCGAGAAATTCGGATTTTCGGCGAAAGAGATAAATGGTTGAGAGGATGTATATAGTATGCAGATGCAGTTTGAAATGTGGAGCACGTTTCATTATTTTATGATGATTTTTCCTTTCGTGCTCGCCGTTACATTATATATATTTACTCGAGACAAAGCATTTGCAGTAAAGCGACGTGTTGCCATAGCGATGGGGATAATCCTGGTAGGCATATTAGCTACCAGACAAATCTATGTTTTCAGTACCGACGGCTTGGGTCCTGAAGTTTTCCCATTCCATATTTCTCACTTTGCCAACATCCTGCTGCTTATGGTTGCGATTAATCCTGCTCGTCGTGTGATTAGCACGATTGCCTGGTGCTTGGCTGTACCTGCAGGTCTGGCAGCCATCATATTTGCCGATGCACTGGAAACATACAGTAATGTACTTAGCATCCGAGGACTTTCCTATATTTTTGGGCATATGCTGATCGTAGCGACGGGGCTATACCCTGCTGTTAACAGAGATGATCCGGATCGATCGAAGAGCCCTTTTGAAAGCTTATGGGATTGTGGTGCCGCTGTATGTGTTGTCAGTTATCGTAAATAACTGGTTCACTGATATTTTTAATGAGCAAGCCAATTATTTATTTACCTATACACCGGGATCGGCAGGTCCTTTAGTCTACTTGCACAGCATCGGCTCTGATATCACAGTATCTGGAATGACATTCAATCCGGTTTACATACTGTCCCTTACCATTATAGGAGCGGTCGTCATGTTCCTGATGTATCTGGTGGCGAAACTGTATTATTCCAGAAAAGATTCCGACGTTCAAAGGAAACTAGCTAACTAAAAACAGAATAATGTGGTAAAGGAGTGATTGAAAAGCAGGAGCGATCAACAAATGGACGAATCGATACGGTTTCACAGGTCAAGTGGTTACCTACGGAAGGGGTAAGAAGAGAGAGGAAGAAGTGGTGTTGCTGAAATTTTTACATATGATATTTTCCATATTCGTACTTGTTATAGCAGCTTATAGCCTAATATATCAAAACTTTGCGTTTCAGAATTATATGATATTTTTCTTAGCTTTAACGATGTTAATAGCGGGTTTAAAAGAATTCAAAGAAGAGCGAAAACTAGCAGGATGGACCTATATAGGGATCTTTATATATGGATTATTGGTATCAGTTCAAGGTTATTTATTGAGCTAAAGGTAGTTTTTAAGGCTTTCTCAGAATAAACAATCAGAAGATTCATTAACCATTTACGGTCATGGCATAGCCATGTACCGTTTTTTTTGGTGCGCCCGGCATGGGCGACAACTTGGTGGTGAAAGTCCACTACAGGCTTTGCAGTAGGAACTGTTAGTGAATGACAAGGGTGTCCACCGTGAGGTGGAATCTGAAGGAAGTCGGACGCAAAAGCTCGCACTGACGAACAGAAACTCCATACTAAGGCTGAATCAGGACGGATGAGCTTGCCAAACAAAGCGAAGTCCAATACTGCACGAATCCTGTACAGTATATGGAGCAGTGACATGAGCGGAAGGTTGTCGTTCTTACCCGGGGAGATCTCATCAACGAGATAATTTCGTAGTAACAACGAATGATGAGAAGTCAGCCAATTTTTTTGTGACGAGTAATCGCAGGAACAGACGTCATAGTACTAGCCTTATGGCTAGGAAGGACAGAACAATAACAATTTTGGAAATCAAGGAGGTGGATACGCCACCAGTATCGCAGCCAACATCGTGATTAAGTTCGTAGAGATGGCTACCTACAGA
>NZ_BAAGIR010000080.1:0-9067 GCF_054658155.1 Alkalibacterium sp. m-11 | reverse complement strand
AATGCTTTTCTCTACCATACGTATAGTGTACCTTTAAATCCCCTCTCTTTTCAAATCAAGTGATAGTGATTAACGTTTGAGGTGATAGGCTTTCTAGCGGGTAAAACTTTATACTTTCCTATTCTACCAGAAAAAAGCACAGACAGCCGTCCGTGCTTTTTTTCATATTCAAGTTTTTCTACAATTGATTCTCTCTAAATGCTATTAAGCATCTTTCATACTTAAAAGTCTGCAGCCGGTTTATTATTTATAATGTTTATCAGTTGGTATTCACCGTTTCTGTATTTGAAGACACTTGCATCGCACTTGTCCCTTCATTTTTTAGTGAAGCAATGACTGTCAGCATATATATTTTGGACACTAATGCCGATAAAGACCCAACCACAATCAGCCCAGTCAGTTGACTTGTCGCAGCTGCTGTCAACAACAGGACGGCTACACCAGAAATCAAAAGATACCGTGTATCTTTTGTAGTATAGGTGTTCACCCTATCTACCTGCTGCATTTCAGTAAACCTGATGATTACAGACTCGAATAATTTATGAAAGACGGTCAGTTCAACCACCATATGTACTGGAGGGTAAAAGAGCAGGAGCATACTCAACATCTGAAAATCCAGACTGATCAAAGGAGAAATACCTTCCAGAAAGGAAAAAGTGAAAAGAATACACAGCCCGCTGTTAATGAGCGTGCGATTTTGAGCTGGAAGATTTTCCTCGATTTCTCCAAAGCCTTTGATCAAGATGTACCACCCGATTATACTGGGAAAAAGAATGAGAAAGCCTACCGAGACATTAATAATCGATAGGATATAGCCCCAGAAAATTTTCTTGTATCCACTAGCTGGTTTCGTCACGTCTATCTTCCTCCCCTGTATTCAACAGTCTATATAAATCAATCATTTCGTACTCGGGATAGTGGGTGTATCTATTAAGAAGAGAGACATGATATGACGTTCCTTCACTTGTCGATACTGTCAGTGTGGGTTCAGTATTCAAATAAGCAGATCCTTCAAGAGGCGTTTCACTAGTCGACTTTTCAACTCTAACTGTAAGTGTATCCCCCGATTCGATTAGAAGACCTTCTGCCTGTTGAGCAGTTACCCCGTTGGTTGGAAATGAATTTCTATGTATATATTCCACCTTATCAGAAAACACAGTCTCATTCTACCTGTAATCAAATCAAAACGCGCAGAGTAGAATCTGCACGTTTTGTCCACTTATTGATTTTGTTCCATAATCTGTGTCAGTTCGATCATTCGGTCGACTGATTCGTCCAGATACTTGATCGTATCCATCAGAGGTTTTTCTGTTGAAATGTCTACACCCGCTACCTTGGCAGCTTCTTCTGGTGTCTTCTGCCCCCCTAAGGCAAGAAACTCCAGCCACTGTTCCGGCTTCATTTCACCTTGAGACATTTTCAGGTATGCCTGAGTTGCAATGGTCAGTCCAGCAGAATAGGTATACGGGTACAGCCCCATATAATAGTGGATCTGCCTCATCCAAGTCAGCTCGGCTCCTGCTTCTATCTCGACAGCATCTCCCCAGAATTCTTCAAGGACACTTCGTTTCAGTTCACTCAACTTGTCCGCATCAAAACTTTTTCCTTCATCAATCAGACGGTAGACTTCCCGCTGATAAGCCGCTTCAAGCAAGTGCGTAACGAAATTATGGAAGTAGGTCTTTGATATCATTAGAGAAATGACGTTACGTTCCATTCTCGGATCGTTCGTCTGCTTGGTTAAGTAGTCAGTCAGAAGCAGCTCGTTGAAAGTTGACGGGGCTTCGATCAGATAAAGTGACGGGTCCGAACCGGTAAAGGAGTTGTTTGCATTGGTCAACTCACTTTGTCCGGCATGACCGAGTTCATGGAACAAGGTATAGGCATCTGTCAGATCTCCTGTCCAAGTCATAAGGATATACGGGTGCTTGCCGTATGCAGCGGAACAGAAAGCACCTGACTCCTTTCCTTTGTTCTGAGCGAAATCAATCCACCGTTCAGGGTAAGCACGCTGGAGCAAGTTGACGTAGTCCTCGCCCAATGGTGCCATCGCCTGTTTCAGTAAGTCCTGAGATTCTTCTATACTGACTTTAGCCGTATAATCAGGATCCAGATCGACTTTCAGGTCAGCATAAGTGAACCTATTTAAGTCATGGACCTCTTTCAAATGCGTCACATATTTGCGCATGACTGGGGCAAACTCCTTCATGATCACATCGATTTGGCGGTGATACAAAGCCTGATCTACTTCCTGATCTGCAAGCAAATAGTCAAATATTGAGTCGTACCCTCTCATATTTGCAATGGTCTTTTCATGCTGCACATGATTATAGTAGGCAGTCGCTACGACATTTTTATATTGACTGAGCGTATGGTTGAATGCGTCATACGCTGCACGACGGATCTCTTTGTCGGTATCATACATGTACACTTCTTCGTACAAAACAAAGCTAAGTGGATACTCTATTCCGTTCACTTCAAACGTTTTAAAATCAGCATCTGCGAGTCTCGCCTGTTCAAAGACTTCGGCAAACGAATCCAGAACCGGATTCAGAAGAGCCAGCGCTTCTTCCACTTTAGGATGTAGCTTGCATTTCTTTGTCAGCTTAATGAGTCTCATGAATGGTGCGAAACGAGGCTGGGATTCACTTACTTCGTCTAATACTGACTCACTCAGTTCTTCCAGCTGAGATTTGAAAAAGCTGAGTTTCGCATTCGTGTCTGCCAGAAAGTTGGCGGCACGTCTGTTTTTTATTTGGGCATCACTGTCGGAAATGTCGACAGTCACCGGCAACATGGCATAAGTCTGGATATGGGACATGACCGTCCGTATGTCTTCATAGGCCTCGACCGCTTCTATGACAGATTTCGCATCATTCAGTTTTCCATCGACTTGTTTAATAAAATGAGCGGTATCCTGTTTTACTTTCTCTACTGCCTCTTCGTAGGCTTTGTCATCTTTAAATACAGCAGACAGGTCCCACTTCAAGTCGTCGGCTACTTCAGATCGTTCTCTTAATTCATTAGTTGTCATTGGCAGGTTCTCCTTCAGTTAAAAGATAAGGTACATGATTTCTTGTACAACATTAGTATATGTCTTAAATCATTTCAGATCCATAACTAGCCTAAAAAAACGTACTGTTCTTCAATCTGGCGGATCACCTGCTGCTTGGTTCCTTCATCAGTAAAGGCATAGGTGATTGCATTGAGCATCACTTGTTTCAGATCAGTTGAAGTCATTCCGCAGTGGGCGATACAGATCATCAGCTCATCCGTTACAGTGGTATTCGAAACGGTCCGGTTGTCCGTATTGATGCAGACCTTGATGCCTTCATCCAGGAAGTATCTCAGCGGATAGTCCTTAAATGACGGAATGGCACGCGTCTGAATGTTACTTGTCGGGCACAGTTCGAGAAGAACGTCTTTCGCTCGCACATTTTGCAGTGCATCTTGGTCCTGTCTGATCGCTACACCATGACCAAGTCGTCTGGTTCCCATGTCCATCGCAGACAGGACATTGTCGACAGAGCCCGTTTCTCCAGAGTGAATGGTCATGTCCATGCCCAGGCTTCTCGCTGTGCTGACCGGTCTTCTGACCTGCTCGTTCGGGAAGTTTCCTTCGTCTCCTGCCACATCGACTGCCGCTACCATTCCTTCAGGAAGCTGACTGACTTCTTCGAAAAGCTGTGTATTTCTCTCCTGAGTATGGTGCCTCAGTGCGCAGGCGATCAGGCTGACCTTGACGGGAAAATCATCTGCGGCTTTCCGTATCCCTTCATCGACTGCTTCTATGACTTCTTTCACGGATAATCCCTGTCTCTGGTGCAGTAGCGGCCCGAATCGGAGCTCCAGATAGACGATGTGTTCACGGTTGGCATCCTCGATCACAGCATAGGTTGCTTTTGTGAGATTCTCCTTTGTCTGAAGCAGCGGCAAGATCGTTTCAAAGCTGGACAAGTATTCCTTAAGCGTACCGGAATCGGCTGGCGCAATGGCACCTCTCATCTCTTCTTTAGGATTAGTGTAGCCTTCTTTTTCAGCCAGCTCTATTAAAGTCTTCATAGGGACAGAGCCATCCAGGTGGCAATGCAGTTCCACTTTCGGCAAGTTGACTAGTTTTTTTCTGTTCATCTGTTCACTCCTCGGCTTCATTCAGTGCGTAATATTTTTAATGACTAGTCTAACACATTCCAGATGTCTTTAACAGATGGTATATGTACAGATATCGAGGTAAACTTAGAAAAAGCACAGATGGTCTATGCTCTTCTTTTTTCCTAATTTTACGATCGTAAGAATCCGCCTTCTGAATTGATGACCTGATCGGCGATCCAGCCGTCTTCTTCAGTAGCGTGGAAAGTAATCAGCCGGGCAGCTGGTCATCCCCATTCTTCCGGACAGAAACTTCGGCTCCAAGTGCTTTTTAATCTCGTCTGTCATCCACCCCGTGTCGGTGGGGCCAGAATTGACGGCATTGACCGTAATACCTGCAGACGCCAGTTCAGCCTAAAGAGAAAGTGTAAAGGCTGAGACAGCTCCCATAGTCGCGCCGTAAGCCAGTTCGTGACAGACGGCTGCTCCGATACCTGCATCATGGCTGACCCCAGTGATCAGGGCAATCGATCCTTGTAATGTCATAGCTTCCTCCTTGTTTCGTGTGATGTGATGATTATTCATTTTATAAGAATCCGTTTACTAATTATATCTTAATCGACTGGTTATTTCCTTTGATTCTATATTTATTGGGAATTAAGCTGGTGCCAACAGCCTGTCCTATCAGTCTGATTACACTTCAAGGCAACCGTTCTGTCCTAAACAGTCGCTAAGTTCTTTAGTAGTGGAAGTTTAGACGGCCTGGCGTCCGCTAAACTGTTCTTAGGGACCGTCTACTTATAGTTTAGGGTATTTATCTGATTTCATCTTGCCGTTAGAAGGCTTCTCGTTACATCTTAGATTTCGTACGTGTTATAAGCTGCAGCTAGAGCGCCTGTAGTGGAGGTTCAGACGGTCTGACGCCCGCTGAACCATCACTAAGAAACTTCTCGTTGCATCTTACCTACATCTTCAGCCACTGAACTATAAGTAGAACACCCTTTACTTCCAGTTTACTGTCTCTACTGAAGCCTAAGCTGAAACTAACCTCGTCAAGTCCTGTCATTGTTACTTATAAGACTGGGATTCTTTTTCAAAAAAAGAATCGACTTATCCTGTAACAGAATGAGTCTAGTAATGGTAAACTGTAGGTACATTGACCACCAATCAGGAAAGAAGGCATATATCATGACTCAAGTTAAACTGACGACGCTTACTAAAAAAGGCGGCTGCGGATGTAAGATCGGACCGAGTGAACTGCGCGAGGTTTTGCATACCCTGCCGGAAACAAAAAAAGATCCGAATCTTCTGGTCGGACTGGATACAGGAGATGACGCGGGGGTATACAAACTGACGGATGACCTGGCCATCGTTCAGACGCTGGATTTCTTCACACCAATCGTGGATGACCCGTATGATTTTGGTCAGGTCGCAGCGGCCAATGCACTGAGTGACGTCTATGCAATGGGCGGTACACCGATCACTGCTTTGAATATCGTTGCCTTCCCTATCTTCAATCTGGACAAGTCGATTCTGACAGAGATTCTTAGAGGGGCCAGCGATAAGGTTCAGGAAGCCGGCTGTAATCTCGTAGGAGGCCATTCCATCGATGATCAGGAACCGAAATTCGGGCTGTCGGTAACTGGGACGATCCATCCCGACGACATCCGGACCAATGCCGGAGCAAAACTCGGAGACAAACTGATCCTGACGAAACCCATCGGTGTCGGCATTTCCACTACAGCACTTAAGCGGGGACTCTTAACTGATGACGAGATTCGTCGAGTGACGGCTGTGATGGCTACTCTGAATAAAGAAGCGGCTGAAGTGATGAAGGGCTATGATGTACACGCCTGTACGGATGTGACCGGCTTCGGACTGCTTGGCCATCTATCAGAAATGGCTGCAGAGAGTCATCAGGCTCTGACGATTTTGAAAGACGATGTGCCGGTGCTGTCCCGTGTGCGTGAGCTCGCTGAAGAAGGTGTCATTCCAGGAGGATCGAAAAACAACTTCAATCATGTGAAAGAGGTCGTTCACTTTGACGAACGTCTAGATTCGATCGACCAGATTATTCTCGCTGATGCTGTCACGTCAGGTGGCCTGCTGATGTCCGTCAATCCAGATGAGGCATCAGCCATGATCGACTCCTTACAGAATAAAGGCATCGACTCACGCATAATCGGTGAAGTCACAGATGGACAAGAAGGACATATTTATGTCAGATAAGAAAGGACTCTTCTATGTTTAAAGATATTTCACCCTCGGACCTGTTTGAACTCAAAGAAGCCGGACACGTAGTCGTAGATGTCCGTGCGCCTAAGGAATTCAAAGAGGCCACGATCCCAGGAGCGATCAATATTCCTCTGTTTTCAGACGAGGAACGTGCTCAAGTCGGAACGACATACAAGCATCAGGGGCAGGAGGCAGCGAAGGACCTCGGACTTGAACTCTTTTCGAAGAAGCTGCCGGACTTTATCAGACAGTTTAAGGAGCTGAAGTCTCCGGTCACTGTCTTCTGCTGGCGCGGGGGGATGCGCAGCACAACTGCCGCCACTGTAACTGATTTGATGAATATTAAAGTCAATCGACTGACCGGCGGAATCCGAGCGTATAGAAACTGGATGAAAGAGCAGATCGACACGCTTCCCCTTCCTCCTTTTTATGTGCTGAACGGCCATACTGGAAATGGCAAGACTCATATCCTACGTCAGCTCAAACAGGAAAACTATCCTGTGATCGATTTCGAAGCCATGGCGCGTCACCGCGGATCCATTTTCGGACAGATCGGTCTTGAACCCAGTAATCAGCGCATGTTCAATCTTCTTCTGGGTGAGGACCTGCTGCGTTACCAGCAATCGCCCTATATCCTGGTAGAAGGCGAAAGTGCCCGTATCGGCAAAGTCATTATTCCAGAACGCATTTTCCAGCATAAAGAAGTCAGTTCTCAGCTGGTCGTTGATCTGCCGCTTGAAGAACGGGTCGCCATCATTCTTGACGACTATTCTCCTGATGCTTACCACGATGACTGTCTGGTGGCCTTTGAACGGATCAGACGCCGCATCCATACTCCTGTTTCAAAAGCGATCGGCGAAGCTCTTGAAACAGGAGACTATCCAGAAGCGGTCAAGCTTCTTCTGACCTATTATTATGATCCGCATTACAACAGATCGATCACGCGGCCTGATGCACCGGAAACACCCATCGAGGCTTCTACTCTCGAAGAGGCTGTTGATCAGGTCAGGACGCAGCTCGACAGTCTGAATAAGATCAGACAGCAAAACTGATACGTAATGAATGCCCAGCCTGCTTTTATCCGGGTGTCGTCCACTATGTCAGCCTGTTTGACATCTGACTACTGGACTAGTTCATTGTGCTCAAAGGAGTGATTTCATGTTTACATTAGGCAGAAAGATCGACCCTCGCAACAAGACTAATCTGGCCATTATCATCTGTACTTTTGCTGCCTTCATTGCCGGCTGGCTGTTAATTACCGAGCTGATTTCCGGCTTTTACTTAAGCGGCACAGTGTTTGTGACTTGGGCCCTTTCCAGAGATGTGGATCCCGCCCACAGCTATTCAGCTTTCGTCGCTGTCGCTTTGACTCTGACGAATCTGCTTTATATCGAAACGATCGAAAACACTCAGATTCTTGCGCTGTTCTGGCAGCCGGTCTTCTCGCTTTCGTACTAGCTATCGTCCAATTGCTGTTTATGCAACGGCTCACACTCGCGGCATTCGATGAGCAGGATCCGGTGACTCTAATTCTGATCGCGGTGGCTGTTCTCTCGGCAGTTCTTTTCTGGTTTATTTCAAGACGTGAGTGTAAGGATGACCAGGGTAAACAGGCAGACCTCAGGCGAATTTTCACAGGTCAGCTCGTCTACTGTGCAGCTGTTCTGCTTCTGGTCTTTTTCGAAGACTTATCTATAAACGATCATCTAATCCACCTATCAGTCCTCTTGGGAAGCGTGATCCACTTCATGTGGTTAAGAATTAAAGAAGCCGGGGCTTGAGGGCAAACCTCAATTGATTGCACTGCATGCAATAATAAAGAGCTGTACAAGAACCACCAACCTTGGTCTTCTAGTACAGCTCTTTATTTTATCCGATCTACTGCTACGTGATAAACGTCTTGATTCTCCCGTTTACCTATTGCAATAACTTGTATTATTTCCAGTCCTTTTTCGGATTCTCTAAATACAATTCTTAATCCAGCTTTCTTATGTTTCAGCTTTCTGCATCCCGACAGTTCCCCTTTCAAGGGTTGCCCAACCTCCATGCCATAGGCCTGAAGCTTAGCTATGGACTTTCTCACCAGTATCTTTTGAGACCCGTCCAAAGCTTGGTAGTCCTTCTTTGCTTCTTCGATAAACACAACATCGTAACTCATTACTCCCAACCATTGTCGTCAGGGGCGTATTCGGCTTCAGCCAGTTCTTTGCCCATAACATCTTCCAGAGAAAAAGTTTTTGCATCCTTTTGAACATTCTGTGCCTTCAATCTTCGGGAAACTTCGTAGTCCAGCAGTTCTTCTTCCAGTTCATCAATTTTTTGTATAAGCGCCTCATAGTGCTGCTGGGTAAGCATAACACCGGCAACGTTATCACGATTTAAAATATAGACCCCCTCATTTAATTCTTCAGCTTTCTTGAAGATATCCATCGGACTCTTCTTCACATCAGATATCGATCCTTTTGGAATATTTCCAATCAGTTCAACTGCCATACTTTTTGCCTCCTTCTTTTACTAGGATTATATCATTTAGACTTTTAAAAGTCTTTAAAAAAACTCTTGAACATACTGTTAAATGCTCATAATTCTATCAGAGATATTCCTTTGTAAAATGTAACTATGTGTAAAATAGTTGTCGGAAAGTAAAATAGTAGGGCAAGAAATTAAAGTAGACAAAAAGAAAGAAGACCCTTAATCTAGAGATAACCACAAATCCAGAAAAGAGGTCTTCTTATGAATCAAA
>NZ_BAAGIR010000079.1:0-9195 GCF_054658155.1 Alkalibacterium sp. m-11 | reverse complement strand
TTTCGATTCCCATATCGGTATTTCAAATTGGCATGTCGATCGAAAATCATCAGGCTACTTTTTCCTTTCAAATACCCCATGAACTGAGATACACTCAACTTTGGTGGGATACTAACTAACATATGAATGTGATCCTTGCACGCATTCGCTTCGTGTATTTCCACTCCTTTTCTCTGACAAAGTTCTCGGATATTCTCACCGATGCTCTGTTTATACTTGCCATATATTATCTGTCTTCTGTACTTGGGTACGAAAACGATGTGATACTTACATCTCCACTTTGAATGTGCTAAACTGTTCTTGTCCTTCATGGGACGCCTCCTTCAATGATTTGAGTAAGTGGTCGGGAAACCAACTTTATCTTATCATGAAGTGAGGCTTTTTTTGACCCCACGCTGAAAGCTATCCTGAACCCCCGGCATAGCCGGGGGTTTTCAAAGTACAGAATAAGCTGTGTGTCAGTATAGACACTGGACTGGGCCGCACTGGCCACAAGCCCCATATCTTTTATCATACTTCACCCATTCCCTCCGCTGGTATCATCCAGTTCAGGTAACGACAGACCAGTACGATCTGTTAGGGATAAGGCTTATTCGCCACTTTCAGAACTACTCACGGAATGCTATCCGCCAAGAACTCTCCCAGGGTCAACGTATTTAATTGTGTCATGAGTTTTTCTTTGTTAAGCGTACTATTTTTTATCCTCGAATACAAGATTCAAGTCAGACAACGCATTTGCCAGTCGGGCAAACTCGTCTATGTCGAGTGTCTCGCCTCTTCGCTTTGGATCGATTTCAGCCTGTTCGAGAGCCTTAGCAATAATCTCTTTCGTATGTTCATCTTTTCCTAAAACACTTGTCAAATTGTTCCATAATGTTTTTCTTCTCTGCACAAACGCAGACCGGACCAGTCTGAAGAACAAGGGCTCGTCTTTCAAATCGGTCAGCCTTGCCGATTTTTCAGTCAGCTTGATGATGGCCGACTCAACATTCGGCTGGGGCATGAAGACTGTTTTAGGGACCGTAAAGGCAATCTCTGCATCCATATAGTACTGCACGGCAATCGACAGCGATCCATAGGCTTTCGTACTCGGAGATGCCGATATGCGGCTGGCTACTTCTTTCTGCATCATCATAATCATACGGTCAATATGCATGCCTGCTTCCAGAAAACGCATAATGATCGGTGTTGTAATGTAATACGGGAGATTAGCCACGAGAACGACTTCTTCTGCCTCGCTCAGATAGTCTGCTTCAAATGCCTTGAGATCCACTTTCAGGACATCAGAATGAATTATTTCGATATTCTTATAAGCAGACAAGGTATCATCAAGGACAGGAATCAGCCGGTCATCAATTTCAAAAGCTATGACTTTTTTGGCTTTCTTTGCAAGCTGTTCGGTCAGCGCTCCGATTCCCGGACCGACTTCGATCACCGTTGTTTTCTTTGTGACTTTTCCAGCCTTGACAATTTTACCGAGGATATTCGTGTCCACAATAAAATTCTGCCCCAGGCTTTTTTTGGCGGACAGATCATATTTGCTTAGTATCTCTGCTGTTCTCACAGGCGTTGCTATTTCTCTATATTCAGTCATGAGATGATTCCTTTCTAATCTCTTCAAGTGCATCTGCTACCTCTTTTTCCGTAATCCCGAACATATTCAGCCGTTTTTCCAGCTGCTTTCCATTAGTATAGCCTATGCGCAGACGATTCCCCAGTTTTTCTCTCAGCAGGCGGGCATCGGATGTCCCGATCAGGTTGTGTCTGATCAGGAAAGACTTTGTTACGGTTGGGGCATTATCAATTCTTTCTTCTACTACCTTGTCCAGAGCCTCTCTTATGGCGGTTACGGAAGCGTGTTCGATCCCTATGCTTTCACGGGACTTTCCCTGCTTTCTTGCTTCGTCTCTTGTCAGAAAGGCGTGCTTGACTCCGGGGATCCGTTGAGAAATAATTTTCCTTATCTGTTCACCAGGACCGTCCGGGTCGGTAAAGACGATGACCCCACGCGTTTCGTGTGCATGCTCGATCTGAACAAGGGTCAGGTCGTTGATTGCCGATCCATTGGTTTCGATCGTGTCACAATCAACAGACATTTTCAGACGCTTTGTATCATCTCTGCCCTCTACAACTATAATCTCTTTCAGTTTTTTCACTCGGCTACCCCTTCAGTTTGAATAAATCACGTGCATTCTCAGTGGTCAGTCGAGCAACTTCTTGGAAGGGCATCTGTCTAAGTGAGGCAATTTCTTCTGCTACATACCGGACATAAGCCGGTTCATTCCGCTTGCCTCTGTTCGGCATCGGAGCAAGATATGGGGCGTCCGTTTCGATAAGCAGTTTGTCTGCAGGGACTTGTTTTGCAACCTCTTTGACTTCCGGGGCATTCTTAAAAGTGACGACTCCACTCAAAGAGATGTGCATACCGATATCAATAAATTTTTCCATCCAGTAGGTATCCAGATTGAAGCTATGCATAATTCCGCCAGTATCCCCGGCATGCTCGTCTTTCAGCACCTTATACGTATCTTCAGTCGCTTCACGGTTATGGATACTGATCGGCAGTCCAAGCTCTTTTGCTACACGGATCTGACGTCGGAATACATCCTGCTGAACGGATTTTGGAGCAGTATCCCAGTAGTAATCCAGACCCATTTCTCCCATGGCTACAACGGTCTCATCCGACAGCCTGTCGATCAGATATGCTTCGACTTCATCAGAGTATGTCCCAGCTTCAGTAGGGTGCCATCCAATAATGGCATAAAGCCCCTCATGCCTATGAGTCAGTTCCAGGGCTTTGTCAATCGTCGGGTAATCGAATCCGACAATCGCCATTTGGTCTACCCCGTTTTCATTGGCCCTTCTTATTATCTCGTTCTCTTCACCTTTAAACTTATCTACATTAATGTGTGTATGTGTATCAAATAACATCTCATTTATCCTTCCTATCTGCTTCTTTGTCTGTCATCCTGTTCAGAATACACCATCCTCAAAAAAATTCCAATAAAGCCGGCCTCATTGCTCACCGCTTTACTGGAATTTTTAACTGTCAGGTCAGGCTACGACAGACCCGTTGGGCATATGAGCCGGAGCGTAAACAACAGTCAGGTTGCCTTTGGAATCTTCAGCTGACAGGATCATGCCCTGGCTGATTTCTCCACGCATCTTTCGTGGTTTCAGGTTGGCTACGATCACAACTTTTTTACCAATCAGCTTGTCCGGTTCAGGATAAAACTCAGCAATGCCCGACAGAATCTGACGGTGTCCGCCTTCATCTCCAGCATCCAGTCTGAACTTCAGCAGCTTGTCAGCATTTTCCACCTTGTCTACAGCAATGACTTCGGCTACTTTCAGCTCGACTTTATCGAAAATATCGTACTTGATTTCCTTCTCTTTAACAGAAGTCAGCTGGGTATTTTCCGGGTCAAATGCCTCATCTTCTTCAGTATCTACTGTAGCTTCCATCCAGCTTTTAATTTCTTCCACTTCACTCTCAACATCCAGGCGAGGGAAGATCGGTTCTCCTTTGGAAACAACCTGCCTTCCTTCAGGGAAGTGTTCGAAATTCACTTTATCAAAAGCCAGGTCAGACTCGTCCAGTCCCAGCTGTGTGACAACAGATTTAGCTGTGTGCAGCAGGATCGGCTGAAGCAAAGTCGCCGTGACTCTTAAGCTTTCCGCCAGGTGAATCATGACACTTTCAAGCTGATGTTTCTTTTCTTCATCCTTTGCCAGAACCCAGGGCTGAGTCTCATCAATATATTTGTTTGTACGGGAAATAAGTTTCCATACAGATTGCAAGGCTGAGCTGAACTGCATCTGATTCATGTTCAGGTCATACTCATTGACTGTCTCCAGTGCCTGCAGTCTCAATTCACCATCAAAGTCGGTGACATCGCCTTTGTAAGCAGGGATATGTCCATCAAAGTATTTATTCATCATGGCAATGGTCCGGTTGAGCAGATTACCCAGGTCATTCGCCAGATCGTAATTAATGCGGGATACAAAGTCTTCAGGAGTGAACACCCCGTCACTGCCGAACGTCACTTCTCTCATCAGATAGTAACGGACCGCATCGACGCCATAGCGCTCAACCAGTTTCTCCGGATAAATCACATTCCCTTTGGACTTTGACATCTTGCCGTCTTTCATAAGAAGCCAGCCATGACCAAATACTTGTTTCGGCAGAGGAAGATCCAGTGCCATCAGCAGAATCGGCCAGTATATCGTATGGAATCGTACGATTTCCTTCCCGACCATATGCACGTCTGCAGGCCAATATTTTCTGAACTGTTCCGGCTGAGCATCAAATCCGCCTAAATCCGGGTCATAGCCCAGAGCTGTAATATAGTTGGTCAGCGCATCGATCCATACATAAATGACGTGTTTAGGGTTCGAAGGAACAGGCACTCCCCAGTCGAAAGTCGTACGGGACACAGCCAGATCTTCAAGTCCCGGTTTGATGAAATTATTAATCATTTCCTTCTTACGTGATTCAGGTTGAATAAATTCAGGATGCTCCTCATAGTACTGAAGCAGACGGTCAGCACACTTGCTCATTCTGAAGAAGTAAGACTCTTCCTTGACCCATTCCACTTCATGACCACTCGGCGCAATGCCTCCAGTGACATTACCTTCAGCATCTTTAAAGACTTCCGTCAGCTGTGTTTCAGTGAAGAATTCTTCGTCAGAAACAGAGTACCAGCCAGCGTAGTCCCCAAGATAGATGTCCCCTTTTTTAAGAAGCTTCTCAAATATCTTTGCTACCACCGTTTTATGCTCTGGCTGTGTCGTACGGATAAACTGATCGTTTGAAATATCCAGTGTTTTCCACAGAGACTGGATGCTTTCTGCCATCTCGTCCACATACTCCTGTGGGGTCTGATTTCTCTCATTAGCTTTCTTTTCGATCTTCTGACCGTGTTCATCTGTTCCAGTCAGGTAATACGTGTCGAATCCTTTTAAACGTTTAAATCGGGCCAGCACATCACAGGCAATTGTTGTATAGGCATTACCTATATGAAGATTACCACTCGGGTAATAGATTGGTGTTGTTATATAAAAAGTTTGTCGTTCAGACAAGTGAATGTCCTCCTTTAGATTTATCTTAGGCATCGTCAGGCCTCATGTATACTTGATTAGTATAGCACAGCTCATATCGCTCTAAAAGTTCAGGTTTAGATCAGACCCAAGTGTTTTAATCCTTTAGCTATCCCATCCTGGTCGACTGGTGCTGTCACATGATCTGCGGCCTCTTTTATTTCATCCCAGCCGTTGCCCATCGCTACCCCTGTATTGACGTAGTCCAGCATTTCCTTGTCATTCGGACTGTCGCCGAAAGCATAGGTATCCTTCTGATTGAGGTTGAGCTTCTCCAGAAACTTCTGGATTCCTACAGCTTTGGAAATCCCTTCACTGATAATATCGACCGTGTAGTGATTGGAACGTGCAAAATGCAGCTCCGGAAACTCTTTACTGTAATGCTTCTCTTCATCCATGGATGTTTCTAAAATAACCTGATAGATCGGCTTACCTTCATATTCTTCTGGATTAGGCGGTTTTCTGATTAGACGCTTGAACAGCGACAGCTGAAGGTGTCCTGGTATGATCTTGCCCAGCCCTTTAAGAACTGTCCACACAGAACTTCTTTTAGCTAGAGAAACGATCGAGTTGCTGAAGATATCCTTCGCTCCACAGAGAATAATCCCGTTTTTGCGTTCCACTGCTTTCTCAGTCAGACGATCTACAGTCTCTTTTTGAATAGGATTATGAAAAATCACTTCCCCTTCATGCATGACAAGCTGACCGTTCATTGCAATATAGCTTTCGATGCCGAGCTCCTGTCTGATTTCTTCAATGAGAATCGGTGCCCGTCCTGTAGCAATCACAGGAATGATATCATTTTTTTTCAGCTGATCGATGGCTTTCTTTGCAGATTCAGGGATGGTATTACGTTTAGTCACTAATGTTCCGTCTATATCAAAAAATACGATTTTAGTCATCTGAGCCGTTCCCTTTCCTTTCAACTTCCTTATTATTGTATCACGTATTGCTTTCTGTATGTATGATTATGAAAAGAAATGCGAAACAAGTCCGCCCTGGCACCTTCAAAAATAGTGGGTTTGGCCCTGAATGAGCATCCTGCGCAATGGGTCCACCCATCTTTTTTTGAACGGTGTCAGACTTGTCCTTACAAGTTGTAGTGCTTTAGCACGTACAACTATTGTTGAGATCGACCGAGCGCTAGCGAGTAGTGTAGCTAGACAGTATCAATTATTGTTTAGCCATTGTTTTTATACTCAAAAGAAAAAGCCATTCTTCTCTGGCCTATACCCAGAAACAAGAATGACTTCTTTTCTTTATATCCGCTTCATTTATCTGACACCATCAGGATTTGCCCAGACGATTTCACTAATTGCTTCCATCAGGTCCGGATCGATATCCAGAGCAAGCAGTGCACTGATTACTCTCCCACTCGATTTACCTTTGACGATCGTACTGTAAATGTTCTCTTTCTCACTTGCTTCGATTTGAGCACGGTCCAGGAATCGGAAGAGTTCTCCATGCATATCGTTTTTCTTAAGTTCCACACCTTTAAAGTATAGAGTATACTGAGCATCAGACGGCTGCTCAGGGATCACGATCTTAGTAACTTTTCCTTGCCGTGTCACCTCGGCCTCCACTTTATCATCATTGACAAGGACTTCAGGCATTCGAGTGCATTTGAATCCTGTCAGTGATATAGTGAACTGCCTGTTTTTCGGAAGGACATCAATATTCCCTTCAGGACTGCTGATTTGGAACATTGCCCACTCGTCTCCATTCTCTTTCCATTTCAGAGACATCTTAGTTGTAGCGGCTTCGCTTCCCTGACCTAGTCCATCATCTTCATATAACGTGAAATTACCGTCTTCTCCGGCATAAACTCTGACTTCCATATTCTCAGGGTTGTCTATATGATTCTGATGACTCTGATCCATCGGAACAATTCCCCCAGCCTTCACAAATACAGGGAAAGTGGACATCGGTCTGAACACGTCAAGCATGCGGTCGCCCTCATAGCTGCGGTTGTTAAAGAAATCGTACCATTTTCCTTCAGGCAGCCAGACTTTCACTTTTCCTAACCGCAGATCATCTTTCGTTGGTGTCGTAATCGGCGCGACGATCATCTGAGTACCAAAGTAATACTGATTTGGTACATCATACGCTTCATCTTTCCAAGGATAGTGATAATACATCGGTCTGATCAACGGAAAGTCATCAAAGTGATTCAATACATTCATAGTATACAGGTAAGGAACCAGACGATGGCGAAGCTGCATGAAATCTGTCACGATGCGGTCCGCTTTCTGTCCATATCTCCATGGCTCTTTCCCGCTGAATTCCCCGTTCTGACTATGCAGACGATTGATTGGGGAGAAGACGCCGAACTGGACCCATCTGACGAACAGATCATTGTCTTTGATTCCGCCCATATGCCCGCCGATATCATGGCTCCACCAGCTGTAGCCTACATTGGAAGCTGTTGCTGTAAAATAAGGCTGGAAGTGAAGAGAATCCCATGTTGCGGCAGTATCTCCTGAAAAACCGATTGGATAACGGTGTGAACCGAGACCTGCATACCTTGAGAAAATAAGCGGACGATTACCGTTTCGCCCATGATCAAGGAAGTGGTAGTGATTGAGCATCCACAGTGGGTCCAGTCCTTCAACTTTTGTCACACTGCCTTGCTGCCAGTCGATCCACCAGAAATCTACCCCGATTTCTTCATGAGGATGGTGCAGATACTTGAAATAGGCATCTAGAAATTCAGGATCGGCGATATCGAACCGAATGGGCTCGTTCTCTTCAGCATTGACGCCGAGTTCCTTAGCCATTGGTTCATACATTTCTTCAAATGGCTGGACGCCGTTGGCCGGGTGCAGATTAAGTGTTGTGCGCATGCCATTATCCTTGAGCCAAGTCAGAAATTCTTCCGGATCGGGGAACAGTTCAGTATTCCAAGTGTAACCGGTCCATCCTGATCCGTATTCCGGTGGGATATCTGTCACATGCCAGTCCATATCGATGACAGCCACTGAAAATGGGATTTGTCTTTCCTGAAATTCGAGCATCAGACGTTTGTATCCGTCTTGACTGTATGGGTAATAACGGCTCCACCAGTTCCCTAATGCGTATCTCGGGAGGAGTGGCGTCTTTCCTGTCAGATAATGATAGTCCTTCAGGGCACCTAGGTAATCCCGACCATAGCCTAGGAAATACATGTCAGTCACATTCTTCGGACGCTTCTCTACCCAACCGTCTTCTGTCAGACGCATAGATGTACTGTCATCAAAAACTGAAAAACCGTCCTTGTTCATCAGTCCTTCTTCCAGTTCAATAGCTCCATCAGCGAAATCCAGGGTTCGTGCCGTCCCTTTCAGGGTATCAGGTTTATCTCCAAAATACCATGTACTGTGGTACAGACTGTAATTACCTATTGCTTCAATATTTAAATTATTTCGTGTAAAGCCACCCTCGGTCTTGTAAAACATCAGGTGAACATGTGAGGTGATGATTTCAATATATTCATCTGTTTCTTTTAAATTATATTCGGGCGTGTCAAAATCTCTGTTCAGGACTGTCTGAGTTGCCTCATCTTCAAAAATCCCTTCAGGGTGATGTTCTAATCGGATCATTGCAGGGGTAAGTACAGTAAACCGATAATTTTCCCAGGTTACAACGGACTCATCCGGTGCCAGGGGGTGTGTTTCCATTTTGAATGTTTCTGTTCTATTCTTTACCAAGCGCAGTCATCCTTTCCTCGTCTAACATAACTATATTTTAACATACCAGAAATGATCTGCCAGTTTTAAGTGTTTTACATTTATTAATAAAAACATAAAATCCTGTCTTTTGGATATGAGCTAAATCTATGTGTAAAATAGTTGTCGGAAAGTAAAATAGTAGGGTAAGAAATTAAAGTAGACAAAAAGGAAGAAGACCCTTAATCTAGAGATAACCACAAATCCAGAAAAGAGGTCTTCTTATGAATCAAATTATAGCAGAAATTGCCAGTATATTAAAGAATTCTGAAACATTATTAGACAGTGAAATACGATTAGATCAATACCTTCCAAAAGTCATGTGTGAGCTGGTTTCCAAAGCAATCGAGATGATTGATTTGGAATTAATTCATACTTATAAAGAAAAAGG
>NZ_BAAGIR010000078.1:0-9231 GCF_054658155.1 Alkalibacterium sp. m-11 | reverse complement strand
TGTCTTAGTCATGCCTTCATTTGTCTATCGTCGCCCTTGTATTTTTCAAATAAACCATTCATGTGTTTGTCAAGGGCGAATACTCCCACTAATGATAGTGAGAAATCATTTCTCTCTTATTTTTCTTTTGTTTTTCATAAAACTTTTTACACTACCTAGTATAATAAGTATAACATAAGCTTTGCACGGACATAAAAAGTAAATTGTTGATGAACACGTATTTCAGCAAAACACAAAATCGAACAATTAAATATATCAAAGTGAGCATTGTTCGTTATATAAAAATGTAAACGCATTCTTTATTAATAATGGTCATTTCACCTGTTTGATAACGAATAAAATCATGTTAGAATGTAGGAGAACATCACTTGTATTTAATAGTGAAGAAGCAGTGGAGGGATGAGAGTGGCAGGAGAAGCAAGTCAGTTAAAACGAACACCCTTATATGATTACTATACTGATAATGGAATAAAGCTGGTGGATTTTGGGTCATGGGCCCTTCCGATCCAGTTTACCAAACTGATAGAAGAGCACCACGCTGTTCGCGAGCGTGTAGGACTGTTCGATGTATCTCACATGGGAGAGATCGAGGTTCAAGGAGAGCAGGCGACAGCTTGGCTCAATAGATTGATAACGAACGATTTGGCGGCCATTTCAAATGGACAGGCGCTCTATACTCTGGTCACGAATGAAACAGGTGGCATCCTGGACGACATCATTATATTCAAAAAGAATGAATCAGCGTATCTGCTGACACCGAATGCATCGAATACAGACAAAATCAGAGACTGGCTGCTGAAGCATCAGGACGGATCGGTCACGATTGAAGATAAATCTCTTGAAACAGGACTGATCGCTGTTCAGGGCCCAGATGCGGCACATGTGGTTGCTGAAGTGTTTGGGGATGACATTAAAGAACTGAAGAATTATCACTTTACGGAAATCGCTGAAGCCGGCACATTTACAGACGTGCTCGTTTCCAGAACAGGCTATACAGGTGAGGATGGGTTCGAGTGTTACGTCAACTGGAACCAGACTCAAGACTTGTGGCAGGCGTTCAAGGACGCAGGAAAACAGTATAATCTAGCTGAATGTGGACTCGGGTCCAGAGATACGCTTCGTCTGGAAGCAGGTATGCCGCTTTACGGACAGGACTTGTCTGAAGACATTACACCTCTTGAAGCCGGGCTTAGTTTTGCAGTGAAATGGGATAAGCCGGAACCATTTATCGGCCAAGCAGCCCTGGAAAAGCAGAAAGAAGAAGGAACGGTCTATTTGTCCAGAGGATTTGAACTGCTTGAAAGAGGAATAGCCAGAGAAGGCTACCCGGTATATAATGAAGCAGACGAAGAAATAGGAGTCGTCACATCAGGGACCCAGTCTCCGACACTTGGGAAGAGCATTGGTTTCCTGAGAATGAGAAAATCTGAAGGCAAGCTGGGAGACACGGTCTATATTCAAGTCCGTAAGAAACGCATTCCAGCCAGACTGATCAAGAAGAATTTTTTAAAGAACTGAAGCGATAAATAACATCTGAAAGAAGGAATAATGATGACAGACAAAGCTAGACTATATTTCACAGAAGAACACGAATGGATCGAACTAATCAATGATGACTACGTCCGTGTAGGGATTTCCGATTATGCTGTAGAACAGCTGGGCGACATTGTATTTGTTGAACTGCCGGAATTAAGCGCTGAACTCGAAGCAGAGGATGAATTTGCGACTGTTGAGTCAGTGAAATCCACCTCTGAAATTTATTCTCCCGTAAAAGGCACAGTATCCAAAATCAACAGTGCCTTGGAAGATGAACCTGAAAAACTGAATGAAGCGCCCTTTGGAGAAGGCTGGCTTGTTGAAATCCAGTCATCTGAACCAGTCGATGTTTCCGGACTGATGGATGCTTCGGCATACGACGAGTACGTTTCAGGACTATAACCCTTGTAGGAAGAAGAACGGATCTCATTCGCTCTTCTTTCTGCTCTTTTTTTGACATCAAAAGACATGAAGGAGTGGATTTTTTGACTAACCAACACCGTTATCTGCCGACCACCGATCAGGACCGCAAGGAGATGCTTGAAACGATCGGCGTATCATCCATTAAAGACCTATTTTCTGATATCCCTGAATCGACTCGCGCAACAAAAGATAAAGCGATTGATCTGGAAGATGCCTTGAGCGAACAGGCACTCACCAAGTACATGAAAGAATTGGCAGCTAAAAATACAACAACAGAAAGTCACGCCTATTTCTTAGGAGCAGGCGTATATGACCACTATAGTCCCAGCATCGTCAATCATGTGCTTCTGCGTTCCGAATTCATGACGGCTTATACCCCGTATCAGCCGGAAGCTAGTCAAGGCGAACTGCAGGCCCTGTTTGAATTCCAGACCATGATGTGTGAATTGACAGGCATGGACGTAGCCAACTCAAGTTTATACGACGGCTTCACTTCATTAGGCGAAGCCTGCAACCTGGCTACTTCAGCTACGAAGAAACAGAATGTGTTGTATTCAAAAGCCCTGCATCCTCAGGCAAAAGAAGTCATTCATACTTATGCGTACGGCATGGAATACTCAGTGAAAGAAGTCAGTCTGAACGGTACCCGCACAGATATAGATGAACTGAAGTCAGCCATTGATGAGGATACAGCTGCTGTGATCATTCAATACCCTAACTTCTTCGGAACGATTGAAGACCTTAAAGAAATAAAATCACTTCTTGAAGATACAAAAGGTATCCTTATCGTCATGGCCAATCCACTGGCTCTCGCTCTGCTTGAAGCACCTGGAAAACTGGGTGCAGATATCGTTGTCGGTGATACTCAGCCATTCGGTATTCCAATGAGC
The DNA here is from genome assembly GCF_054658155.1 of Alkalibacterium sp. m-11. NCBI lineage: Bacteria > Bacillati > Bacillota > Bacilli > Lactobacillales > Carnobacteriaceae > Alkalibacterium > Alkalibacterium sp. m-11. Next base: position 6,382 of record NZ_BAAGIR010000078.1, on the reverse strand, counting down.
TTCGGCGGCCCGCACTGTGGATACTTTGCAGTGAAGAAAAAATACATGCGTAAAGTACCGAGCCGTATCGTTGGTCAGACAACGGATAAAGACGGCAAGCGAGGATTTGTTATGACGCTGCAGACTAGGGAGCAGCACATTCGCCGTGAAAAAGCGACATCCAACATGAGTTCGAACCAGGCTCTGTTAGCCCTTGGGACCTCAGTATTCCTTGCAGCAGTAGGTAAAGTGGGTCTGCAGGAAATGGCTCAGCAAAACTTGAATCATGCCCACTATGTGAAAAAAGAGCTGACTGATAAAGGACTGACTGTTCTGTCTGACAATGACTTCTTCAATGAATTTGTTGTCAAATTGGACCGCCCATTCTACGAGGTCACTGACCAGTTGCTTGACCATCAAATCGTCGGAGGGTTCGATGTGTCTGAAGCACTGAACGAAGAGAATGCCATGCTCTTATGCGTCACGGAAAAACGGACGAAAGAAGAAATGGACCAGCTCGTATCACTTTTAGTAGGGGAGGGGAAATAACATGACTGCAGTCTATAACGATTTACTATTCGAAATTTCCAGACCGGGACGTAAAGGCTACAGTCTTCCGGAGTCTTCTGTTGAAAAAACGGATCTTACAGGCGTTATACCTGAGCATCTGATTAGAGAAGATGCAGCTGAACTTCCTGAATTGTCCGAGCTTCAAGTCATGCGTCACTATACAGGCTTATCTAACAAGAACTTCGGGATCGAGACTGGCTTTTATCCGCTTGGCTCGTGTACGATGAAGTACAACCCGAAAGTCAATGAAGACATTGCACGGTACAGCGGATTTGCTCAAATCCATCCGTTCCAGCCAGCCCAAACGGCTCAAGGGGCATTGGAACTGATGTATCGCCTGGAAGAGAACCTCAAGGAAGTCACCGGGATGGATGCTATTTCCTTACAGCCGGCTGCGGGTGCTCAAGGTGAGTGGGCAGGCCTACTCATTTTTAAAGCGTATCATGAAGCAAATGGGGAAGGCGAACAGCGCCGTAAGATCCTGGTTCCCGATTCAGCTCACGGAACAAATCCGGCGAGTGCAGTCGTTGCCGGCTATGACGTCGTGGAAATCAAATCAAACGAGCAGGGACGTGTCGGAATCGATGCACTGAAAGCTGCGGTCGGACCGGATACTGCCGGACTGATGCTGACGAATCCGAATACGCTAGGTCTGTTTGAAGTGGACATCGTTGAAATTGCTGAAATCGTTCATGAAGCGGGCGGACTGCTCTATTATGACGGAGCAAATGCAAATGCTATTTTAGGTAAATCAACACCGGGTGAAATGGGCTTCGATGTCGTCCACTTGAATCTGCATAAATCATTCAGTACCCCGCACGGTGGGGGCGGACCTGGTTCCGGACCGATCGGCGTGAAAGACTACCTGAAAGCCTTCATGCCGTCTCCACGTATCGAAAAAGAAGGAGACAGGTATCAAGTAACAACGGATCATCCACAATCGATCGGTCGAGTGAAGGGCTACTTCGGTAACTTCGGCGTCAATGTCCGTGCGTATTCGTATATCCGTTCCATGGGAGCAGAAGGCCTGCAGCAGGTATCGGAGGATGCTGTTCTGCACGCGAACTATCTGAAAGCCCGTCTGGAACCATATTACGACACACCATACAGTTCACACTGTAAGCATGAGTTCGTCTTAAGCGGCGTCCGTCAGAAAAAACTGGGGGTACGTACGCTTGATATTGCCAAACGTCTGCTGGACTACGGCTTCTACGCACCAACTGTCTACTTCCCGCTGATTGTTGAAGAATGTCTGATGATCGAACCAACTGAAACGGAGGCGAAAGAACAGCTGGATGCTTTTGCTGATGCTATGATCGAAATAGCAGAAGATGCAGAAAACAATCCGGAAACTGTGACGGGAGCACCGTTCACGAAAGCTGTCAAACGTCTGGATGAAGTAACGGCCGCACGTAAACCTGTGGTCACTTATCAGAGAGACTGAACGGTCTGATAAAGGTCAATTAGTTGACAGGACGGACAAACTCGATTAGCATTCAAGATAACTGAACATTAAACTGAAAGCAGGTTGTTTACTCGAAAGGTAGAGAACCTGTTTTCTGCAGGGAGGATATTTATGGATTTAAAGTTGAATGGGAAAAATGCATTAGTCCTGGCGTCAAGCACGGGACTTGGAAAAGCTGTCGCAATGGAATTGGCCAAAGAAGGGGCCAATGTCATGCTGACGAGTCGAAGTAAGGATAAATTGATTGAAGCCAAAAAAGAAATCGACCGGGTAGCCACAGGTCAGGTGGATTATATGTTATCAGATCTGACTGATCTCACATCAATTAAGGATCTGGTCGAAGTGACACGAAAAACATTCGGGAAAATCAATATCCTGGTCAACAATACCGGTGGCCCATCAGCAGGTTCATTCAATGATCTGGATGATGCGGAATGGAACAAGGCTTTTAACCTGACTTTGAACAGTTACATCAGAACGATTCGAGAAGTTCTGCCGGATCTGAGAGAAACCAGAGGACACATTCTGAATAATACTTCTTCTTCAGTGAAACAGCCGATAGACGGACTGCTTCTGTCTAACGTATTCAGAATGGGGGTCCAGGGCTTGTCTAAAAGTTTATCTCAGGAGCTGGCCAGAGATGGCATCATGGTCAACACCATTGGAGCGGGACGCATTGAAACAGATCGTCTCACCGAACTGGACAGCAAGCGTGCAGAACGCGAAGGGAGATCACTAGAAGACGTTCACCAGTCGATTGAAAACCAGATTCCAGCGGGCCGATACGGTAAACCCGAAGAATTTGCCAAGATGGCAGCTTTCCTGGTTTCTGGCGTCAACACCTATGTCTCAGGACAGACCATCCTTGTCGATGGAGCAATGAGCAAGTCGTATTAGCAGGATAAATAGACTAGAGACCCGTTTCTCCATTAATGAAGACGGGTCTTTTCTATATGTTGAGAATCCGAAAACACGCTCTAGTTCAGAATAGGTTTATCGATTGAACTCCACTGATAGGCTATGAAAATAAAGTTTACACGAGTTATCCCTATCTGAACTCGACTCGATTCCAGTACGGTTTAGTTCAGCCGCTCATCTCCTTACTGAACTCGATTCAAGCACAGGAATAAGGCAGTTCACGTCGGAAAATTGTGTTAAACTAGAGTGAAACGGAATTATAAAAAGGCTGGAGGACCCGACCTGTTTCACAGTACAAGGTCTTAACACATTTCTTAAAACAAATTCAGCCGAAAAAGGAAAGGACTAGTCAAATGACCAAACACCTATATTTCGCCTCGCCACTGTTCACTGAAATGGAGCAGCACTACAATACATACGTCGTCAATAAAATCAGAGAAGCATTTGAGGAGAATATTGACGTCTATCTGCCTCAGGAGAACGCGGCGATCAATGACAAGAGCAATTATGCCAGCAGCATCCAGATCGCCGATGGAGACAATGCGTACTTGAAAAAAGCCGACATCTTAGTTGCTGTACTCGACGGCGTCACAGTCGATGCCGGAGTCGCGTCAGAGATCGGATACTTCTATGCACTGGAAAAACCAATCATTGGGATTTACACTGATATTCGACAAGGAGCAGGAAACAATAAAGAGAAAATTGAGGCACTGGATGAAATAGCCGAGTCTCCATTTTCATATATCAATCTCTACACAGTCGGTCTGGTCAAGCAAAGGGGGCAAATTGTCAGAAGCAGTGACGAGCTGATCGACATGCTGAAGGAATGGATGACGAGTGATCAGAAATCAGTCTAAAAACAACCTGACTGTTCTCCAGAATGAAAATCAAGCAAGATTAATCTTGTGTTCAATAATGTGGACAGACCGCTGCCGGTCTGTCTTACCAATGATAAAACGTTTTCTGAGACATGACTCATCAGAATTAATAAAAATCCGGTTGAAAAACATGCTGGAAACGTGTAGACTAATAAGCGTTGTATAAATAGAAAAGATAGAGGCGCGAAGAAAAAGAGTAAGGACTGAGAGGGGACACCCGCTGACCAGTCACGAAAGGGTTCTTTGCCGAAGGGAATCAGGTGGTTAACCGGTTCTCCTGGGCATACGTTTAACAGGCGTATGACTGTCACGTTTACGTGGAGCACTATCCTAGTCAATGTTTTTTCAAGCATTCAGGGGCGTGTTCCTGGGTGCTTTTTTCTATTTATAAATAATAGAAATGGAGATATATCATGAAAAGAAAATTACAATGGTTTATATTAATCGGACTGGTCAGTTTTACCCCCAGCACCGTATCTGCAGCTGAAACAGGAGGGAGCATGGCTTCAAAACTTGGAGCAGTCACACTGATTCCGCCTCTTGTTGCTATCGCTTTGGCTTTCCTTACAAAAAATGTGGTCCTGTCACTGTTTCTGGGTGTGTTTTCCGGAACGATCATTGCTCAGTATGCAGGTGGAGCAAATATCTTGACCGGTATCATTTTCGGATTTACGGATATCATTGATTACATCCTGAACTCATTGGCTGATCCCTGGAATGCGGGAATCATTCTGCAGGTTCTGGTTATTGGGGGGCTGATTGCTCTGATCACCAGTTCTGGTGGCGCTCGAGCTATCGCCGAAGCTCTGGCTAAAAAGGCTAAAGGACCGATCAGTACTCAGCTGATCACATGGACTCTGGGCCTACTGATCTTCTTTGATGATTACGCCAATGCGCTTATAGTCGGACCGATCATGCGTCCTGTTTCAGATAAAATGAAGATTTCCCGCGAACGTCTGGCATTCTTGATTGATGCAACAGCCGCACCAATTGCCGGGATCGCTCTTATTTCTACCTGGATCGGCTATGAAGTCGGACTGATCAATGATGCGTATCTGTCGATCGGTCAGGAAGTAAATGCGTATGGCGTCTTCCTTCAGACGATTCCATACCGCTTCTACAATATTCTGATGCTCTTTTTCGTTGCTCTGACCTCAATGACTCTACGTGAGTTCGGTCCAATGAAAAAAGCTCAGGAACGTGCACGAGATACACATCAACTGATCGCTCAAGGAGCAACGCTTGAGAGTGAGGAAGAAGAACTGGAAGTTGTAGCCAAAGGTACTCCATCGATCTGGAGTGCGCTTGTTCCAATCGGTGCACTGATTTTATTCAGTTTTATCGGTTTCTACACAGACGGGCGTCAGGCTATTCTAGCTTCAGACAACACTGCACTTATTCAGACTGTTCAGAATGCTCCTTTCTCATTTGTTGCATTAAGAGAAACATTTGGTACATCTGATGCATCTGTCGTCCTGTTCCAGGCTGCACTGATCGCCAGCATTATTGCCCTTGTAATGGGTGTCATTAAAGGTCATTTCAGTTTTGGCAAAGGAATCGATATATGGGTATCCGGAATGAAGACCCTTATGATCACTGGTGTCATATTATTACTGGCTTGGTCTCTTTCAGGCGTGATGGGTGAACTCGGAACTGCAGACTACCTTGTGTCGCTGTTAAGTGATACACTTCCAGCATTCCTGCTGCCGACAGTCATCTTCCTTCTGGGAGCTGTCATTTCATTTGCGACAGGGACGTCATACGGTACAATGGGTATCCTGATGCCGCTGGCTATTCCTCTGGCAACTGCTATGGATCCTGGAAATGCCGACTTCATCGTTATGTCAGCTGGAGCCGTACTGACCGGTGCAATCTTTGGGGACCACGCTTCACCGATTTCAGATACGACCATTCTATCGTCAAGGGGAGCAGGGTCGAATCTGCTCGACCACGTCAACACGCAGCTGCCTTATGCAATTGCCATAGCGGTCATTTCCGTTTTATCTAAAATAGCCGAGAAGACCCCCACTTCTTACGAAGTGTAAAGTGGGGGATGAATCGGCTTCGGACACGGGGTGGCTTTAGCCGTCCCGATTGTCCGATTGTTCGAGTGCTGTTTGAATCAAGTGAAAAATTGTTTGAGTACGAGTACCGAACCCTTTCTGCTCTTTGTACTTGTCCACCCTATCGAGCAATGTCTTCGGAAATCGTAAAATAACTGATTGCTTTTCCATTGTTTTCACTCCTTAATGATATACAAATAATATCTAAAATGATACAATAAGTATATCATTTAAAGGGGGTGGAAATCAATGAGACACAAAGCCTATAAGTTCCGCATCTACCCGAACAAAGAGCAGGAAATCCTGATTGCGAAGACGATTGGGTGCAGTCGGTTCGTCTTCAACCATTTCCTTGCAAAATGGAACGAGCTGTACGAAAGCTCGGGCAAAGGACTGAGCTACAATTCCTGCTCCGCTCAACTGACCGAACTAAAGAAAGAAATCGACTGGCTAAGAGAAGTGGATAGTATCTCATTGCAATCGGCGTTACGTCATCTCGATGATTCGTT
>NZ_BAAGIR010000077.1:0-9285 GCF_054658155.1 Alkalibacterium sp. m-11 | reverse complement strand
GTCACCCTTGTGACCTTAACTGAAACCATTCAAGTGTTTGTCAAGGGCAAATGCGGCTCCGATTGGTATAGTCAGTGGGCCTTCACCACCTTTAATTTTTAGTTTTCATAAAAAATTTGACAGTTCCAAACAGCTCATCCAATCAAGTCAAAACGCTGCTGTTTTTGTTCATTATACTTATGTGATAACGTTATTTAATTGCTCATCAATGCACAACTTTGTTTTCACTGATCTTCTTCTTAAAATTCAGTCAATTCCCAAACTATACTGTCACCATCTTCAGGTATAAATTCTTCAGCTCCTACAGGCACCATTTCTTCATTTACTTCATATACCCAAAACAAGTTGCCCGATACGTCTTGCTCCGCTCCTTCAATCGCTTCAATGAAACCTTCCTCAGTAACCTCTATATCGTAGTTTTCAATCATAATATCAAGTAAATTATCGTTTTCATCTGCTTCTATCGTATCATCCACCATTTCTTCACTTTGATTACGTATGATTACTGAAACTTCTTTTGAATTTCCTGCTGGTAACAAGTTTCCATCATTTGCATTTATAAACCAAATAAGCGCAACAACTACTAAAGCAGCCACCACTCCTGATATAATGATATTTGTTTTCTTATTCATTTTTTTCTCCTTTATTACCTTTATTTTTCATAAATGTTCTTTTTGCATCCATGCGGCAAAATAGATTCATTGTCAGAGGATATAAAATCGCTAAAAATACGATATTTCCTCCTGCATGCATAATGTCGAAAAATAATCCCGATAAATAATACGGCACTAGTATATTCCAACCGAAAAATGGAGCCTGAACCACGGATATAATTAATCCGTAGAGCATGCCCAACAAACCTGCAAATAACTGTAGTACTGCTAATGGCATTTTATGGTGCTTATTCCTTAATAGATTGGTCAAGCCCACTAATATAGAAAATGCAATAATCTGAGCTACAGTCCATGGGCCCATTCCAAGATATATATTGCTCAATAGTACAGACAAAACTGAGACCGCTAATCCTGTCTTCCAGCCATAGTACAAGGTGATGCAGACGACAAGCACCGTCATAGGCTGTACATTAGGTAAAAAAGCGAAGCCTAGTCTTCCCAGTGTCACTAGTGCTGTAAATAAAGCTGTACGAGTCAATGCATAGGTTCTTCCTATTGAATGCCCAGAATCATTATTTATTTCACTGAGCCCCACCGTCTGATCCTCCTTTAGCTATGTTTCGTGCTCTTATATGTGTACCATTTTGTTAAAACGATTCGACCACCTTTAAAAAAAGTGGTCGAGTCGTTTATTGTATTTACATTGCTTCTTTAAAGATTTTAATAATGTCTTCTTTTGTTCCAGAAATCGGATTTGTTCCTGCATTTCCATCTTTCAAGGCCATTTCTGCCATGTATTCAAAGTCTTCTTCTTTTACACCTAGCTCTTTTAGTCCTGTAGGAATGCCCACATCTGAAGATAATCTTCTTAATGCTTCAATTGTTTTATCTGCTGCTTCCATCACGGACAAACCTTCAATGTTTTCTCCCAGAAAACTTGCCATATCTGCATATTTCTTAGGATTGGAAATAAGGTTGTATCTCGCAACGTGTGGCAACAGTACTGCATTAGCGACACCGTGAGGCATATCATACAAACCTCCAAGTTGGTGAGCCATTGCGTGAACATACCCTAGACCCGAATTGTTGAATGCCATTCCAGCTAATAACGATGCATGAGCCATATTCTCTCTGGCTTCTATATTCTGCCCATTGGCAACAGCTTGACGCAAATTGTTTGAGATAAGTTTCATTGCCTGGATTGCTGCAGCATCTGTAACCGGATTAGCCCCTAGAGTAATATATGATTCAACAGCATGAGTCAAGGCATCCATACCTGTTGCAGCTGTTAATGCTGCTGGTTTACCCAGCATAAGCAGTGGATCATTAATTGAAACAAGCGGAGTGTTTCTCCAGCTCACAATGACATACTTAATTTTAAGTTCTGTATTTGTAATAACAGCATGACGAGTGATCTCACTTGCTGTTCCAGCTGTTGTATTCACTGCAATAATTGGAGGCAATGGATTTTCCAGCGTGTCAATTCCGGCGTAATCATACAAGTCACCTTCATGTGTCGCTGCAATCCCAATACCTTTCCCACAATCATGAGGACTGCCTCCTCCAACCGTGATAATCATGTCACACTTTTCTTCCTGATAGATTTTCAATCCATCAGAAACATTTGTATCTTTAGGATTCGGCTCTACTTTATCGTATATAACTGATTCGATTCCTTCTGCTTTCAGTAACTCAAGCACATGCTCGACAGGCCCTCCTGAAAGTTGGCTTAAAAATCCATCGGTTACTACTAATACTTTAGTTCCACCTAACAACTTTGCTTTTTCTCCTACGACCTTAACTGAACCTCTTCCAAAATAGTTTGTTGTCGGTAAAAAATAATCAAACATTCTAATTCTCTCCTTTGTATAGTATTTGTGTTATTGTTCACAAACTAATAATATAATGATAACGTTTTAAACAAAACGGACAGATTACCCCATGTGTCAAAAATTACTGCCTGAGATCTATCCGTTGATAGTCTTTTTTTATAAAGAGATTGCCAGGTACAGCAGAGCACCCAGTGCGCCACCGACAAGTGGCCCCACAATAGGAATCCATGCATAATGCCATTCTGAACTTCCTTTGTTTTTTATCGGTAAGGCTTGATGGGCTAATCTCGGCCCGAAATCTCGAGCTGGATTAATAGCATAGCCGGTTGTTCCCCCTAGAGAAATACCAATAGCCACAATAAGCAGGCCCACAATTAAAGGATTCAATCCTTCTGTAAACTCACCTTGCGTAAATGCCAGTAAAGAGAAAACCAGTACAATTGTTGCAATAATTTCGGATAGTATATTCCATTTTTCACCTTTAATAGCCGGGCCTGTTGAGAAGACGGCTAATATAGCACCTTGGTCAGACGTGGCATCAAAGTGCATCTTGTAATGAATCCAAACTAAGATGGCTCCTGTAAACCCTCCAGCAACTTGTGCGATGATGTAAGGAATAACTGACCCCCATCCGATTTCTCCAGCAACGGCCATACCAACTGTCACTGCAGGATTGATATGAGCCGGCGATAACCAGCCAACTGCATATACAGCAATAGCCACTGCCAGTCCCCATCCTATAGTAATCATCAGCCAGCCAGTGTCGTAAGATTTTGTCTTTTTTAAAACACTTGCTGCAACTGCGCCATCCCCAAGAAGGATTAAAATCAAGGTCCCTAGATATTCTCCTAGCAGCTGTTGTGTTAAAGTTGTTTCCAATTTGTCGCCTCCTTATTCTGGGCTGAGTTACGTACACAGTTCTCACTTTGAACTCAGCCCTTACTTTAATGGCTTTTTTAAGCACAATACCCTAAGTTTATCTTATTTAACTGATTCGGACAGTTCGGTGAAGATAACGCCTAAAGCATATGCCCCAGCATCTGGATGTCCAATGCTTCGCTCCCCAACTGTACCCGCTCGACCCATGTGAGCCACGGTATCTTTAGTTTTTTCGGCTCCTTCAACAGCAGCAGCTGCTCCACTCTTAAACGCTTCTTTGAACGTCTCATTGTTTTGTGCACTTTCAGCTAATGCTTTTTGGCAAGGAATCAATGCATCAATGAGTGTTTTATCGCCAATATCTGCACCTTTTCCGAAGGATCGCTCTCCAGTGTCCTGTATCCCTTTAACAGCAGAAGCCATCATTTCAGCAAATTCAGAAACAGTCAGTACAGTTTTCCCTTCTACCTGCTTTCCTGCTGATCTGAAAGCTGATCCCCAAATAGGCCCGGATGCTCCTCCACAGTTTTTCATGATAATTAGAGAACACTCTTCTAAAAACTCACCAATATCAGCTGATTTTTCTAATATATAGTGCCATTCCCTCTTGACCTGTTTAAACCCTTTAGAGATGCTCATTCCGAAATCCCCATCTCCAGCATGTGCGTCCAGCTCACAAAACGGCGCTTCATTTTCGATAATAATTTCACTCATCTTATCCACTAAATAAATCATGTTATCTAACGTTAGTTCATCATCAGATAGTTTTGCACTTGATTCACTTGTTTCAACTTCAAAAGAAACGGGTTTATCTGTCTCTTCTTCTAAAACATCTACAAATTCAACTTGATTGACTTCTCCAGAAACTTTAAATGCCGGTGCATCACTTTCTAGAGAGACTAGTTTTTTCAGTTCATCGTCAAGTTTCATAATCGACAAGGATACGCCTGCCATATCGATACTGGTCATATAGTTGCCGACGAAGGTCCGGTTGATTTTCAGTCCGCTGGCATCAATTTGCTTAGCCACTTCTTGGTTAAACAAATACAGCTCTTGTAAAGGTGTTGCCCCGAAACCATTAACCAGCACCACTAATTCTTCCGATGAATCTTTTTCAACATTTAAATCTTTTAAAAGGTCCGCTACCATTCTTTCTGCTAACTGACTAGCAGGCATCACTTTTTCTTTTCTAATTCCTGGTTCGCCATGAATACCTACTCCGTACTCCATTTCGTCTTCAGCTAATTTAAAGGTTGGAGAGCCTTTTGCAGGAACAGTACATGAAGTGAGTGCCATTCCTATACTCCTTACGTTATCTGCGGCTTTTTGAGCCAGTCTCTTAACTTCTGGCAAATCTTTACCCTCTTCTGCTGCTGCTCCAGCTACTTTGTGGACCAGTACAGTTCCTGCAACCCCTCTTCTTCCAACAGTGTACAAGCTGTCTTCAACGGCAATATCATCTTCTACTTTTACGTAATCGACTTGCATGCCATCTTCTTCAGCTAAATGGGCTGCATTTTTAAAGTTCATGACATCTCCGGAATAGTTCTTTATAATCAACAACGTACCCTTATTTCCTCCGGATGCTTTTAAAGCCTGGTAAACTTGTATTTGAGAAGGAGAGGCAAATACTTCTCCACAAACCGCGACGTCCAACATTCCTTTTCCAACAAAACCAGCATGGCAGGTTCGTGTCCACTGCCACCCCCGCTTATCAAGGTAACCTTATCCGTATTTATGTCTTTTTTCTTAATTATTTTATATTTTTTTATAAGCTCAAGTTCAGGATGTGCCATGACGATACCATTGCACATTTCCATCATTAGCGTATCTGGTGTATTGATAATTTTTTTCAATTTTCTATCTCCTTTAAATGCCTCATTCTCTTTTACCGATTAGATACTGAATTTTTTTAAACGTCTTTATGGCTGTCTATTAAGTTGGGGGTTCTTTATTTAATTGTGTTTTTCATTATCCTGCTACTCATTTCTTGCTCATATATAAACGCGCAAAGGCATCCACGGCTCTCAGAGCCTGTGCCACATCTTCTGGTGTTACATCAAAAGGCATATTGCTCATTGTCTCGCCTTCTTTTGTAGCCGACTTACCAATCTCCAGCAATTCGTCAAAAGACTTGTCTTCAAGGTGCATCTGTTCTAAAGTCACAGGAAGGTCTAGTTGGATATACAGCTCCAAATAGCGGTTAATCTCATCAATCGTCTTGTTCTCAAGCACCAGCTGTGTGAGTGTTCCGTAAGCCACTTTTTCTCCATGAGACAAGTGGTGAATATCTCCTTCAACGGCTGTGAACCCATTATGAATCGCGTGAGCCGCAGCCAGGCCGGAATCCTCGAAACCGAGGCCTGATAATAAGGTGTTGGCTTCTACAACCGCTTCCAATGCAGGGGTCACGATTTTCTCTTTATTGGCTTCATAGGCTAGCAGGGCGTAATCAAACAGAACCTCTTCACACTTTTCGGCGATCGCAAAACCGGCAATCGTCGCTTTTCCGCCACTCATCGTGTTGCCGTTTTTCTGTTTCACTGCGCGCGCTTCAACTAGCGTTGCCAGTGCATCTGAAATACCGGAGGCCATCATACGAGCGGGTGCTTGTGCCACAATAGCGGTATCCATTAAGACTAAATCAGGATTTTTCTTGTAAAACAAATACTGTTCAAATTCTCCGGCTTCTGTGTACACCACTGATAGGCCGGACGTTGGCGCATCGGTTGAGGCAAGTGTTGGAAATACGACAATCGGCACATTGTTGCGGTCCGCTACAGCTTTAGCTGTATCCAACGCCTTCCCTGCGCCCATCCCTAAGACAAAGTCAACACCATGATCCTGGGCCAGTTCGCTGACTCGGTTAATTTCCTTGGTGGAACATTCACCGTTAAACGTCACTTTTGTGATGTCAAAGCTTTCGTTTATATTGTCAATGAGTTGGTTGGCTGCGATTTTTTGTACAAATTCATCGGCTAAGACAAGCACCTTCTGTCCGAAATGCTCCATGTACTGACCTGCGTGACTGACTAAATCTTTCCCTTGAATGTATCGACTTGGACTGACAAATATTTTATCCATAATAACCTCCGTTTGATATTTTCTTGGTACACTTACAGTTTATAGTGAAAGCGCTTTTAAAAAAACGGACAGATTCTTTGATGTGTCAAAATTTAGCATGTCTAGCTTCATTTTTACTTAATATTGATTTAAACTATACTATATATACTGCTGCTATACGATGCGCTTTACCTGGGGGTATGATATGGACCAGTCGCTGATCACCAAGAAAGTAATTGCTTATTCCTTTAAAAACTTAATGAATAAGATGTCTTTTGCCAAAATCACCGTCAGTGATATAATGAAGCAGGCTGATTTAAGAAGGCAAACTTTTTATTATCACTTTCAAGACAAATACGAATTAATTGAGTGGATTTATAAAACTGAAAGCCAAGAAAACATTCGCGATTTTATTGATTATGAAAGATGGGACTCAATACTAGAATATATTTTTGTCTATTTTTATCGTGAGCAGGATTTTTACCGGAATGCTTTATTGCTTTACGAACAAAATAGTTTCTCTAGATCCTTGTTTGAGAATTTACAGGACCTTTATCTAGAAATATTAAATGATGAATCTTTTACGAATGCAGAATATACAGATAAAAGAAAAGTATTTCTTGCACGTTTCTTAAGTCATGGTATGGTTGGGACTCTTATAGAGTGGATCGAGTCAGGATGTAAAACTCCACATAAAGAAATAGCAGATAATTTGTATTTACACCTTTTAGATATATGTGGAAAATAAGGAGGATATAATTTATTATGAAACCGAAACAAATTCAAAACAATCCACAATTTAATACTCTTGCCATGCTGTCAGGTTATCACTTTGAACACAAGAACCGACTTCATCTTGACGCAGAGAATAGGATTGTATACAAAAAAAACCTGGACAAAGTGGCTGTTATCAGTGGGGGTGGAAGTGGACATGAGCCTGCCCATTTTGGATATGTTGGAGAAGGGTTACTCACAGCAAGTATTAACGGAGATTTCTTTATACCACCGAAACCAGAACAAATAGTAGAAGCAATAGAAAAAGCAGACTCTGGCAAAGGGGTGCTTCTGGTCGTAAAAAACTTCACAGCTGATGTCACTTCTTTTACCGAAGCAAAAAGCTTAGCTGAAAGTTACGGCCACCAAGTTGAACTTGTATGTGTATCCGATGATCATTCTATAGAAGGTAAAACATCATTTAAAAAAAGACATAGAGGAGTTGCGGGTACTGTTCTTGTCCATAAAATCTTAGGATTTTATGCTCAGGAAGGGGCTTCTCTTACAGAATTAAAACAAGTTGGTGACGAGTTAACTGCGAACCTATTTACACTTGGAGTTGCATTGAAAAGTGCCGTTCTCCCGGACAGCTCCAAGCCAGTATTCGAACTTGGAGATCATGAAGTTTCTTACGGAGTCGGTATACACGGGGAAGAAGGCTACAGAAAAGTTCCCTATCATTCTTCAGAACAGCTTGCTATTGAGCTGGTAAATAAAATGAGACGAATAATCGACTGGAATAATAATGATAAATTTGCAATTTTGGTTAACGGACTTGGGTCTACGACACTTATGGAACAGTATATATTTACTAATGATTTACGGCGCCTCTTACAAATTGAAAATATTGAGGTCGATTATATCAAAGTAGGTTCTCATCTCACTTCATATAATATGCACGGCGTTTCTTTAACCTTTCTAAAAATAAAGAATAGCGATTGGACTACTGCACTTAATCAACCTACTGATGCCTCAAACTGGTAGAGTTGCCAGTAAATGATAATTTTTATAGTTCACACAACTACTATGCGTTTCGCTTGAATACTTATGTGTAAATGTAGCGGACTGACATACCTTATCATCTCTTTGTGTAAAAGCATGCTATAGTAATCTTTTCTACCAAGTAATTCAAACACTTAAATGTAAAAAATGCATTCCCCTTTTTCCTCTTCCATAAGATAATAAAAGGAGGAATGCATTTTTTGTGTATACTTTAATCTCTTCTTATTATATAAGTGTTAATGATTTGGCTTATCCAAAAAATAAAGAGGAAAAGCAATAAGGAGTATAAGTACCAAAAGATATATGATAACTCCTGTATCAAGTACCATTGGAATACCAAAACCAAGATTCCCGAACGCGTTAATTCCTGCATGCATTAAAATCGCAAGCAAGACACTTTTAGTTTTGTAGACAATTAGCGTCAGTATCAGCGAATAGACAATGGTTGTCAGTAAATACGTAGAGAAATCGTAGTGGTAGTGGGCAAACACATCAATTAAAAACAGCGGCAGATGCCAAACACCCCACAAGACTCCTATAACTATACCAGTTACAGGTAAAGAAACTTTTTCTGATAAGTTGTCTTGTAAAATGCCTCGCCAGCCTAACTCTTCCACACCGCCTGCAAAAATCATGGCACCGAAAGCAAGAGGAAAGGCTATAATCTGTCCCATTTCTATTTCAGGAGCCCACCAGCCTCCATGGTAAATAAGATTCGCAATAAAACCAATGACTAAAGGTGAGAGCAGGCTGATAGGCCACCATAACCACTCAACTTTATAATGATATACACTCTTCCAAAACTCTTTTTGCTCCTTGTCCGAATACATCACATACACCATAAATAATGCAGCAAAAGCAGGCGCCCCTCCCCCAATAATTCCTAAAGCATTATAGGGAAAGTTATCCCATTCTATGGTCGTGGTTTCTAGTAAATAGGCAATGATACCATGCGAGACAAACATTAAAGCAAAGGTAAGCAATAAAAATATAGTTGTAGAAAAGCATTCTATACCGATAAAAAAGAGGCGAAAAAAGGCAATGTGATCCAGCAGACGTGAATACACTGCTGGATCACATTGCTTTTTTTCTTGTCAAATGTCTCCAGCAAAGGTAAAATA
>NZ_BAAGIR010000076.1:0-9320 GCF_054658155.1 Alkalibacterium sp. m-11 | reverse complement strand
TGACAGAGATATCAATGCCAGCAAAAACCTCTTGGCATTGGCCAAGTAAAAGAAAATCAATGAGGCAGGGACTGCCTTTTGAGCCTACCCCTATCCGATTCCTCTGTCTGTATGAAGTCTGTGCAGATAAGAATGGAGTTCGTAGGAAGCCCCCACTTCAAAATCCAAAGGATTTAAGTGGTGGGTAGTTCACCTTTGATGCCAGAAGCACCTGGCTAAGTACTGAAACGATGATCGTTCTGGAAAGTGAAGAACTGGCACGTCAGATACTGGATGAAGCGGAAGAAAGTTATCTGAAAAAGAGTGTCCGGTTCGATCCGGATGGGTCAGAGGTACCTGGTGAAAAAACAGAAGGGGAGACGCCTGTCTGGTGGCAGAGAATTCTCATACCAGCCATGAGACCTCTTGCCTGGCTACTGGAATCCTTATTATAAATGACGAGATCATCAGGACCTAAGTGTTCTGATGATTTTATTTATTCGTAGATGATAATTTTTATAATCTGGAAACCTTGATATATCAACGGAAAACCAGGTTTTGCTGATATTTACCTTAAAGAAACCTTGATTCTGATTCTCAATTAGACTAAAATTAGACATTGTAAGTAAGAAAGTTTTTTCAGGCAGGATTCTGCTTTTACAGACTTTTTTGCTCAAAAAAATACAAGTAGAAAAGGAAGGTACATAATGGCCGTATTAGAGATCAAGAACCTACATGTATCCATCGAGGACAAAGAAATTCTTAAAGGCGTGAACCTGAAAATGCAGACAGGTGAAATCCACGCAATCATGGGACCTAACGGAACAGGGAAATCTACACTTTCTGCTGCAATCATGGGACACCCAAGCTACGAAGTAACAGAAGGAGAAGTACTTCTGGACGGAGAAAACGTTCTGGACATGGAAGTTGACGAGCGCGCACGTGCCGGTCTGTTCCTTGCTGTACAATACCCAAGTGAAATTGCTGGAATCACCAATGCAGAATTCATGCGTGCAGCAATCAACTCGAGAAGAGACGAAGACGATAAGATGAACGTCATGGACTTCATCAACAAACTGGACGAAAAAATGGCTGTTCTAGATATGCCGGAAGAAATGGCTGAACGTTATTTAAATGAAGGATTCTCAGGCGGAGAGAAGAAACGTAACGAAATCCTGCAGCTGTTAATGATCGAACCGACTTTCGCTATTCTGGACGAAATCGACTCAGGACTGGATATCGATGCTTTGCAAGTCGTTTCCAAAGGAGTTAACGCCATGCGCGGTGAAGGCTTCGGCTCACTGATCATCACGCACTATCAGCGTCTACTGAACTACATCACCCCAGACATCGTCCACATCATGATGGATGGACGTGTTGTTAAGACAGGTGGAGCTGAACTGGCTAAGAAACTTGAAGCAGAAGGATACAAAGGTCTAATGGAAGAATTAGGATTAGACTTTGAAATTGAAGAAGACTAATTTTTGAGGAGGCCATGACTTATGGAAACAAAGACTAAAGACTACGTGAGTTATAAAGACGCATTACAAGCCTTCTCCACAGGACTGCAGGAACCGGAGTGGATGCTTCAGATGCGCCTGGACGCGCTGGAAAAAATCGAAGATCTTGATCCGCCCGTAATCGAGCGTTTAAGATATAACCGCTGGCCACTGTGGCAGGTCCCGAACCTGACTGGCGCACCGGCACCAAAAGCTATCGATCCATTTGAATTCATCGAAGACAAGGCAGATGCTGCCCGTGTGATTCAGACAGGAAACGACACAGTGATCGAAACCCTTCCTCAGTCATTGAAGGATAAAGGGGTCATCTTCACTGACATGCATACGGCACTTAAAGAGCACCCTGACCTGGTCAAGGAAGCCTACATGTCTAAAGCAGTTAAACCTAATACGAATAAAATCACTGCATTCCACGCAGCGTTCATGAATTCAGGTCTATTCCTGTACGTGCCTAAAAACGTTGAAATCGAAGACCCGCTTGAAGCAGTCTTCATTCAGAACAGTTTAGTTGAAGATTCTTTCATCAAGCACGTATTGATTTATGCCGACACGAATTCAAACTTCAACTATGTGGAGAAATTCCTGACAAAAGGCGACACGAAAAATGCCGCAAACATCGTGGTAGAAGTCGTCACTAAAGCCGGCGCACAAGTCAAATTCAGTGCAGTTGACCAGCTGGGTGAGAACTCTACAGTGTATTTCAACCGTAAAGGATACACATTCAGAGATTCTACGATCGACTGGGCGATTGGGGTCATGAACAACGGAAATGTTGTCTGTGACTTTGATGTCGACCTTGTCGGAGAAGGGTCATCAAGTGATTTGAAAGCTGTCGGAATCAGCAGCGGACGTCAGACGCAAGTCATCGACTCAAACGTTGTCAACTATGGTAACCATACGGAAGGAAACATCTTCCAGCATGGTGTTATCATGGACCGAGCTACACTGACATTCAACGGGATCGGCCACATCATTAAAGGGGCTAAAGGAGCAGATGCTCAGCAGGAATCACGTGTACTGATGCTGTCTGACAAAGCCCGAGGCGATGCGAACCCGATTCTACTGATTGACGAAAATGAAGTAACAGCAGGACACGCAGCCAGTGTAGGACGCGTGGATCCTGAAGAAATGTACTACCTGATGAGCAGAGGAATCGAGAAATCAGAAGCAGAACGACTGGTTATCCGCGGATTCCTTGGAAAAGTTATTTCAGCTATTCCACTGAGAAGCATCCGTGACGAATTGGTTGATACCATTGAAAGGAAGTTGACATCTAGATGACCGTGCCTTACGAACATCTGCGGGAGGACTTCAAGATCCTTCAGCAGCACGTCAACGATGAGCCACTTGTTTATTTGGATAATGCCGCGACCACACAGAAACCGGAAGCTGTCCTGAAAGCTCTTGAAACCTATTACCATACCTCTAATGCCAATGTGCATAGAGGGGTGCATACTTTGGCTGAACGAGCGACCACTCAATATGAGGGAGCCAGAGAAAAAGTCCGCCGCTTCATCAATGCGCCAAGCACGGCTGAAGTTCTGTTTACAAGAGGGACAACGACCAGTCTGAACTGGGTTGCCAGAAGTCTTGGCGATCTGATTATTGAAGAAGGCGATGAGATCGTGATTTCCTTCATGGAACATCACTCGAACATCATTCCCTGGCAGCAGCTGGCAAAGCGTAAAGGCGCTAAACTTAAATATATCGAGCTGACGGATGACGGTAAGCTGGACATGGACGATGCGAGAGAAAAGATCACAGAACAGACTAAAATCGTTTCTCTTGTTCATGTGTCAAATGTCCTGGGCGTCGTCAACCCGATCAGGGAACTGACTGACTACGTGCATGACAAAGGTGGCGTAATGGTTGTCGACGGTGCTCAGGCAGTGCCGCATATGCCCGTAGATGTTCAGGCACTGGATGCAGATTTCTATGCATTCAGCGGTCACAAAATGATGGCACCGACCGGTATCGGCGTGCTTTACGGCAAACGTAAGTGGCTTGAGAAAATGGAGCCTCTGGAGTTTGGCGGAGAGATGATCGATTTCGTGGAACTGCAGTACAGCACATGGAAAGAACTGCCATGGAAGTTTGAAGCAGGAACCCCGAACATCGCCGGAGCGATCGGACTGGGCGCAGCTATTGACTACTTGGAAAACATCGGCATGCGTGAGATAATGGACCATGAACAAAATCTGGTGGCGTACCTGATGCCGAAACTGGAAGAAATCGAAGGACTGACCTTATTCGGACCGAAGAAAGCCTCAGACCGGACAGGCGTGATCGCGTTTAATATCGACGGGGTTCATCCACATGACGTTGCGACCGCAATGGACATGGAAGGTGTAGCTGTCAGAGCCGGTCACCACTGTGCACAGCCTTTGATGAATTATCTGAGCCAGCCTGCTACGGCCCGTGCAAGTTTCTACTTGTATAACACGGTTGCTGATGCAGACAAATTCGTTGAAGCATTGAAAGCCACGAAGGAGTTTTTCTTACATGGCCTTGACTAAATTAGATCAATTATACCGGGCAGTGATCCTTGATCACTCTCAACACCCAAGACGACGCGGTGTACTGGATAAAGCGACCACACAGATCGAGCTGAAAAACCCGACATGTGGAGACGTGATCCAAGTACAGCTGACAGTCGAAGAAGATAAAATAACTGATGTGCGGTTTGACGGAAGCGGCTGTACCATCTCAATGGCCAGTGCCAGCATGATGACCGACACGATCTTAAATAAATCCGTTGACGAAGCCCTGATGCTGGTGAACGAATTTTCAGAAGTCGTACAAGGCAACAAGCCTGAACATGAACAGGAACTCGGTGACGCAATGATGCTTGCAGGCGTATCAAAATTCCCTGCCCGGATCAAATGCGCAACACTGTCCTGGAAAGCTCTGGAAAAAGCACTCGGATCAGACGGCACAGGCGTTGACGGTCAACTGACGCACGATTAACTCAATTTGGACATATTCCGAATAGAATGAACTGACTGCAGAGAGATATACATGAGGAAGGGGAATATTCATGTCTCAAGTACCTGAGAAAACAGAATATAAATACGGATTTCACGACGAAGGGGTCGACGCCGTCTACGATACGGGTAAAGGGTTGAACGAAGATATTATCCGTGACATTTCTTCTCGTAAAAACGAGCCGGAATGGATGCTCGACTACCGTCTGAAATCATACGACCACTACAAATCCCGTCCAATGCCTGAATGGGGAGCAGACTTGTCAGATGTCGATTTCGACAACTATACGTACTACCGTAAAGCAAGTGAAGCCCCTGCACGCAGCTGGGACGATGTACCGGATAAAATTAAAGAAACCTTTGACCGACTAGGTGTTCCAGAAGCTGAACGTCAATTCCTTGCCGGATCTGGTGCACAATATGAATCAGAAGTGGTTTACCACAATATGAAAGAGGAATTCGAGAAGCTGGGTATCGTCTTTACAGATACCGACACTGCTTTGAAAGAATACCCTGAAATCTTTAAAGAGCACTTTGGGACAGTGGTTCCTCCAACAGATAACAAACTGGCTGCGCTGAATTCTTCAGTCTGGTCTGGTGGAACATTCATCTACGTGCCTAAAGGCGTTAAATGTGACGTGCCACTGCAGATGTACTTCCGTATCAACAACGAAATGATGGGTCAGTTTGAACGTACCCTGATCGTTGTCGACGAAGGCGCAAGCGTGCACTACGTCGAAGGGTGTACAGCACCGACATTCTCAACTAGCTCGCTTCACGCAGCGGTTGTAGAAATCATCGTTAAAAAAGATGCGTACTGCCGTTACACGACAATTCAGAATTGGTCAGATAACGTATATAACCTAGTAACAAAACGTGCTCACGCTGCAGAAGGCGCGACAGTTGAATGGATCGATGGAAACCTTGGTGCGAAAACGACCATGAAATACCCATCAATCCACTTGAACGGACGCGGCGCGCGTGGAACGACTATGTCCATTGCTATGGCTGGAGAAGGTCAGGTTCAGGATACAGGTGCTAAAATGATCCACAATGCACCAAACACATCCAGCTCGATCGTATCCAAGTCCATCGCTAAAGATGGTGGAACTGTAAATTACCGTGGACAAGTAACATTCGGTAAAAACTCCGGTGGATCTATTTCACACATTGAGTGTGACACGATCCTGATGGATGACTTGTCTAAATCAGATACGATACCTTTCAACGAGATCCACAACTCAAACGTGGCCCTCGAGCACGAAGCGAAAGTATCTAAAATATCTGAAGAACAACTCTACTACCTGATGAGTAGAGGACTCGACGAAGAAACCGCGACTGAAATGATCGTGATGGGATTCGTTGAACCATTCACTAAAGAACTACCAATGGAATACGCTGTTGAATTAAACCGTCTGATTTCTTATGAGATGGAAGGGTCAGTGGGTTAAATTTAATAAAAGAAATAAAGCTAGAATCCTGTTATAAAGGTTTCTAGCTTTTTCCTTATTATCAGAATAGACGGAAAGATTAAGTGCTATAAAGAAAATGATACATATGATGAACCATGCAGTACTTTTACTCTTTTTAAATAAAATGATTAGAGAAATAATAACCGCGAAAATTATTATGGTTGTACGTAGTGTTGCACTGACACTAATCCACACTCACTTGATAGAGAAGCATCTGTATGAGAAATAGTCAGGTTTGTATTGAAGTTCACTTAATTTTTATTTAAGCTAGTCATGAGAATAACTTCTTTCTAAGTGTTAGTTTAAACACCCTTACCATATCAGACAGTTCAAAGAAAATGTACGAATTATTCAGCATAATAATAAACAAGCAAAATTTTACTTAGATTAATAATTTTTAAATACTTAAAGAGTAAAAAGGGGTTTAACTTATGGGAACTAAACTTAAAAAATACGGCTTTTGTCTATGTGTGTTTTTCTTAAATATAACTTTACTAATTCTGGAGCTAGATTATTTATTTAGGAGAGCAAGATATATTGAGACATATGGCGTCTCTTCTACGATAAGTGAAGAGACCGCTATGAATATGCAAACCATTAATAGTAATCGAGCTACATTAGGTCAAGGAGTAGTGCTTATTGCTATTGTGGCTTTTATTGTATTTATTTCCTGCATTATTCATAACTTGATTTTTTATAGGTGATTTGCCCATTAAATTGCCAAAAGTGAATGCCAGTTAGGGAAATTTAGTTTTTATAACTAAATAAGTATGGTTGCTCGTTAAATTTTCACTTTTCTCTATCCGCTTTTTCCCATCAAACTTAAAAATGGGCAGACTTATCCCTCGAGATGATTTCAGTTTTTTATAATTATGAATGGCTATTGATTGGGTCACTCAATAAGCGGTATGCCCTGAATTTTTTTCAAGGTGAACCAAAAGTGTTTTTTATAAAGACAACTGCTACATAGTTTGAAGGTCGTATAACGGGCTGTGTTGATTACTTTACCTGCTATTTTAATCAGCTTAATTCTAACAGTTGCTATGGTGCTTTTATTCATGCTTTTAGGTAAGCAGAGTCGGCGAAACCAATTCTCAAAATTGTAGGCGAGTAAGGCAATTTGTAGCTTTGTCGCATTTGTGTAAAAGTCAGGACTGCTTAACTGGTCGAGCGCAAAGCCGTTTTTCCCTTCTTTAATGAAATTTTCCATCGTCCCACGGTTTTGATAAAATTTGACGATGTTTTTAGGGCGATAGCTTAAGTTCGTGACGATGAAGGAATAACGAAATAAAAGTTCACCTTCTGGTCTTTCTAATTTGACAATCACGCGTCTTGACTTGTTCCAGCTTGCTGCTTTGTAGCTGATTTCTTTGTAAAATACATAAGGCGCACCATTATTGGGATTGAGTCGCTCGCTGATTTGATTTTCAATCGCTTGAGCTAGTGACGTTAAGCGTTTGTTGGATTTCAGGCGAATGGCGTACTTGAGCTCATGTTCTTCGCATAATTCATACAGGGCAGGGACGGCGAATCCACTATCACCTCTGACAGCGATGGTCGCACTTGAATTCATTTTCTCATATTCCTTGATCACAGGGCCAATAAAGCTGACAACGTTACGAGACGTATAAACGTTGCCTGCACGAAGAACGGCTTTGATACAATCACCCGTTAAGCCATCAAACAACACGAGCGGATGATAGCCGGTTGTTTGGTAATGGGCATTGTAATCTGTGCCGTATTGTTTGCCACAAGTCGTGAAATTGGCTGAATCTAAATCAAAAACAAAATGCTCGCTTGGCTTAAGCTTCTGAACGCGTCGGTTCAATTTTTGATTGACCTGCTGGATCTGCTTCATCGTTTCCTTGTCGAATTTCTGGTTTAAGCGTGACAAAGTGGGTTGAGAAGCTAATTGCTTCTTATCCAGAATCGTGGTAAACATCGGCTCATGCTTTAATTCATCCGCATGGTCGTCTGTGTGATAACCTGCAAGATGTTGATAAATTTTTTGAATGACGACATCAGGATTGGGATGTTCCCGGTGGTCTACAGAGTCTTTGACTTGAAGCATCTCTCGAATGGACTGGTCGAGTCCGATCTTTTCATCAAACTCTTTGTACAATAATAGCCCTGAGTCTGAGGTTAAATTCCCGCCGTCAAAATTAACTTTGATCATTTTGTTGAAATGAAGTGACTTTTCGATTACACTTTTCATTATGGAGCCCTCCTTGAATTGTGTTTGTTTGGTCACTTATACAATATCAAAGATCGGGCTCCTTTTCACTTAATTAGTGAAAGATTGATTGGTTATTTTTAATTGATTTGATGCGGTTTATTCAGGTTTTATGATTGGGCTATGAATAATCTAGGTTATTTCTTTCCATAAATAATAACTTGCGATAATTTCCTGTTCCAGGCGCTCCTGATAAAATGACATTTTCTTTCCTTTTGATAAATGAAAGGGATTCTAGACGATCTCTGTCGAGATTTGATGGGAAGTGAATATGATCTCCCCATCGGTAATCTACTAATTCCTTTTCATTCATAAACTTTGCTTTTTTGATGAAGCGTTCGCCCTTCGCAGTTTCTCTTAATTCTATCTCCTGTTGTAATATAGCCAACAAATATTGCTCTGGATTCTCGAAGGGAATCATCTCATACAAGTCGGCAACGTAGGCCAATCGAAGTAATTTACATTTCTCTCTAATCACATCAGACACGATATGCACTCTCCTTAACCGTAGGTTGGAGAGAATCATAAACACTCCAGTCTATATCGTAAGGATGGTTCGTAGAAGTATCCGAACTTGGATCAAATTGCTTTTCCTCAGGAAGTAACTCATAAAATTTTTCATCTATTTCTTGCATCTCACGCGTTATGATTAAGCTTAATAACCACTCGACACGCTCTTTTCTTAATTTCATGGATTCGATATTTAACGTAATTCCGAAAGAAGTCTCCCACTTCTAAGCGTATGGGTGCGAAGCACCAGTGAAAGTGGGAGATGAATGTCGGTCAAGCGATAGCTTGAAGTGGTTAATCTGTCATTTTTGTTGTATACTATATTCAGTGGTAACCAACAGAAAGGAAGTGACATCAATGGAATTGGACAACAACAATCATTCAGTCTTCTCGATGTATTACCACCTTGTCTTAGTTATAAACCTGAATTATTCATACCTCTAAATGTGGATAACTATTTCTATTAAACTCACTGCTTTTTTAGACATTTTTAAATATTAACTGTCTATCATGCCACTTTATATCCTTCTCGATTAGATTGAAAACAAAAAGATGGAAAAAAGAGTATAAAGACCCCTTGGTCTTACAATCGTCAAAAAATTAATATGATCTTCTGGAGTAG
>NZ_BAAGIR010000075.1:0-9390 GCF_054658155.1 Alkalibacterium sp. m-11 | reverse complement strand
TTCTGATATAATTTGATTCATAAGAAGACCTCTTTCTCTAGCGTTGTCGTTATCTCTAGATTAAGGGTCTTCTTTCTTTTTGTCTAGGTCGAATTTCCCCTCTTCCGACATTAATTTTACACATAGCCTCGTTTGTGATAAAATAAAAGGTGAAAGGATGTGACCCATATGGCATATCAGCAGCGTCCTGATTTTTCACAGAAACAGAAGCAAACTTATATCCCTAACCTGGTTCAGAATGTTCAGCTGCTTCAGCTTAACCGGCTGGAACTTTCTGCCTTTCTGAATGAACTGGTCATAGGTAATCCGCTTATCGATGTTCCTGAATCCGAACAGCAGCTTGTCCAGCGTGCGCTGAAAACCAGCTCATCTGTTATAGAAGAAACAGCTGCTCACAGACAGTCTCTTTATGATCATTTAAAAGAACAGGTCGAAATGCTCTATCGTCCCACTTATTTAAGAGAATTGATTTTCTGGTGGATCAACCAGCTTGATCATAGAGGATACGTGACTGCAACTGTCGAAGAAGCCGTAGAAGAAACTGGGTCCACTGCTGTTGAACTGGTAGATGCCCTCACTTTGCTGCAGCAGCTTGATCCTGCTGGTATAGGTGCACGTTCACTGAAAGAATGTCTGATGCTTCAGACCGAACGACTGGATTTTTCTCCAGCAACAGCCTATATCATACTGGAAGAAAATTTTGAACGGCTTACAGAGAAGAAATGGAAGGAACTAGCCGATATCTACTCTATCTCTGAGTCCGAGGTCCAGGAGGTACTGAAATTTGTACAGAAGCTCACCCCCTCTCCTGCAGAAGGATTTCAGACTAGCTATACACCTTTTATTCTTCCAGAGCTGGCTGTATCTGTAAACGATGAAGAAGTGAGCGTAGCTGAAACGAAATACAAGACACCACTGCTTACATTCAATACGGCCTATTTTGAAGAACTGAAGCACCAGGATGACAGAACCGTTCTTAAGTATATAGGAGAAAAGAAGAAGGAGTATGATATCCTTCAGGCTGGACTTGAAAAAAGGAAAGAAACGATTTTAAGAGTCGGTACCGCTATCGCCCGTCACCAGGCAGGTTTCTTCCGCAATCCTGATAATGGCCTGTCTTCTCTCCAGCTGAACGATCTGGCTCAGGAACTTCAGCTGAATGAATCCACTGTAAGCCGGGCAGTAAGGGAATCTTATATTCAGACACCTTCCGGCACTTACGAACTGAAATCGTTTCTATCCAGAAGGACATCAGGTGGTGATTCACAGGACCAGCTGGAAAAGCAGATCCGAGAACTGATTGATCAAGAAGATAAAACAAACCCACTATCTGATCAGAAACTATCGGATAAACTGGCTGAATCCGGTATGCAGTTATCAAGAAGAGGTGTGACCAAGTACCGTAAAAGCCTGTCGATCCCTGCTTCTACTCAACGGAAAGTCAGAAAATGAGTGGGACCTTCGAATTTATAGATTTTCATACAAAAACAGCTGAGCCTCTATAATATAGAGCTCAGCTGTTTTGATATATTATTGATTATCCAAGTAGTCCTACAACATAACCTAATGTTCCAAGTACGAACAGTCCGGCGATGATTGTGATCGGGCTGACTTTACGACGTAACAACCATACGCACGCTAGAGTCAGCATAAGTGGTGCAATACCTGGAAGCAGTTCATCCAGTGTGTTCTGCAGTGTAGTCACTTCAACTGGAGTGATGCTCAGTCCAGATTGAATTTCCTGAACGACACCGCGGAGCATGTCTCCGGACAAAACACCCTCGTTTGCTGCTTCAGCTACTGCTCCGAAGTTCACCATTTCATCAGCTGGTACATCTACTCGACTCATAACCAGTGGGAAGTGCATGCTGGTCCATCTTGGAACCAGAACTCCAAGGATGAACATACCAAGTACAGATGCGCCTTGAGTCAGTTTCTGCATCAGTCCGCCGGCAAGGTTCTGAGTGATGTTACCCCCCTGTACGTATCCCAGTTCCTGTGAGTACCATAGGAAAGCCATACGGATAATGTTCCATGCCAGGAAGAAGATGATTGGTCCAAGCCAGCTTTCACTTAATGCAAGAGAAGCCGCGAATGCACCAAGTACCGGACGGATCGTTCCCCAGAAAATAGGGTCACCGACACCGGCAAGAGGGCCCATCATGCCGATTTTAACCCCTTGAATAGCGGCATTATCGATATCCTGACCGGATGCTTTCTGTTCTTCAAGAGTCAATGTCACCCCTAGTACAGGTGCTGCAAGATACGGGTGAGTATTGAAAAACTCAAGGTGACGCTTCAATGCTAATGAACGGTCTTCTTTTGATGTGTACATTTTTTTAAGTGCCGGGATCATTGCGTAAGCCCAACCGATGTTCTGCATACGCTCGAAGTTCCAAGATGCCTGCAGGAACTGACTTCTCCAAAACACGTGTAAACGGTCTCGTTTAGATAATTTGAATTTGCTTTCTTCAGCCATATTTCATCAACGCTCCTTTTTAATAGTCATTCAGAATGTCATCAAGTGGATCGCCGCCGGAAGTGTTTCCGCCGCCTCCGCCGCCTTGATTGAATTCAGGTGCAAATTGAAGGTACAGAAGTGCCAGAACGACACCGATGATACCCATAGCAATCAGGTTCAGTTCGCCGATTGCTGAAAGAGCAAATCCTAAAGCGAAGAACAGCCATAGTTTTGGTGTAGCCATCATGTTGATAACCATCGCATAACCGACGGCAACGATCATTCCACCGGCAACTGCCAGTCCGCCTGTCAGCCACCCAGGGATAGCGTTCAGGGCATTTGTTACGAGTTGTGGAGATACAGCAAGAATGATAGCTGCAGGGATAGCGATACGCAGCCCCTGAATCATCAACGCTCCGATGTGATAGAATTCTACTGCTCTGAATGAACCTTCTGTTGCTTTTCTGTCGGCTGCGTGTGCGATTGCCACAGTTAATGTACGTACAAAGATAGTCAGTACCTGACCAGCGATTGCTAATGGAATAGCCAATGCGATCCCTTCTGATACGCCTGCTCCGTGATAAGTGACTAAAATAGCAGATGCTACGGATGCAAGTGCCGCATCAGGTGCTACTGCTGCCCCGATGTTCATCCAGCCTAAAGCGATAAGCTGAAGTGTTCCTCCCAGTAAAAGTCCTTGAGTAGGATTTCCTGTTGCCAAACCAATTAATGTACATGCGACGATCGGCTGATGAAACTGGAACTGGTCCAGGATTCCTTCCATTCCGGCTAAGAAAGCCACAAACACAACCAATACGATTGAAATGATGTCCATAGTTATTTTCCCTCCTTGATAGGTATCTTAATTCATGTATTTTGTTTTCTTAAGCAGGCTCCACAAATCTTTGCGCTGATCTGCTGGTACTTTTCTGACATCGAATGTCACGCCAAGATCTCTCATTTTCTTGAAAGCTTCCACGTCTTTTTCATCTACTGACAGAACATTGTTGATCATGACTTTACCTTCTGAGTGAGCCATGGATCCGACATTGACCTCTTCAATCTCCACACCACCTTCAATGACACGCAGAGCATCAGTTGGGTTCTCGAATAAGAGCAGTGCTCTTGTTTTACCGAATCGCGGATCGTTCCATACTTCGATCATTTTATCGATTGGAACAACGTTCGCTTTGATTCCTGGTGGTGAAGCCTGGGTGATCAGAGATTTACGGAGCTCATCTTTAGCTACATCATCAGAGACAACAATAATACGGGTCGGGTTGACGTCTTTAGACCAGGCAGTTGCCACTTGTCCGTGAAGCAGACGTGAGTCGATACGAGCCAGTCGGATGTCGATTTTTCCGTTACCTACTACTGTTCCTTCAGGCAATGGTTTAGACGGTTCTTCAGTTGCAGTTGCTGCTTTGCTTTCAGCTGGCTGAAGGCTTTCCGGTCTCACTTTCACGCTGTCTTTCGCTACATCGATCAGTGAAGCTGCAATATCGTGTGCTTTATCCATTGAGAAACGTGCTGTAAATGACTCGATAAGCATAGGCAGGTTCAAGCCTGCAACAATCGCCCATTTATCCTTCTTATCTTCAAACAATGTATTTGCCTGGTTAAATGGTGTACCTCCCCATAAATCGACTAGGAAGAGAATTTCGTCTGTTTCGAAAGAAGCAATGGCTTCTTCCATTTTTCTTCTAATATCATCGGGCCCTTCACTTGGAAGTAAAGTGACTGCCTTGACATTTTCCTGTTCTCCTACAATCATAGATCCTGACTGCAGAATGCCTTCAGCAAACTCGCCGTGGCTTGCTAGTATAATTCCTACCATTTATTTCCCTCCTACTACTAACGGACATGCCGTTATTTCTAATTAATCGTTTACAAAAAGTTCCCCTTTTTTAAAACTTCCATAAGCAGCTGCTTGCGGTCTGAAGGAACTTTTCTTATTTCGAGTTCGATACCCTGTTCATCAAGATACTGAAAGGCCTCAATATCCTGCTGATCAACTGAAACGAAATGTGTGACCATCTGTTTCCCCTCTGTGAATTTCATTCCACCAATATTCACTGTATCGAACGCTACCCCCTGCTTGTAAATTGTCATTACATCATTGGGGTTAGTAAACAACAGCAGAACTTTTACATCCTTCATGAGCGGATGGTCTTTAATGTCGATCAGTTTCTTTACTGAGATGACATGTGCCTTGATTTCAGGCGGAGCCGCCTGCTTTAATAATAATTTCTGAAGCGGATTTGATGCGACTTGATCACTGACAACTACGATGCGACTTATACCTGTCGACCTAGCCCATGTCGTGGCTACCTGACCGTGTATCAGACGGTCATCGATCCTTAGTAACCTGATATCCATTAACCTTTATCCTCTCCTCCTGTATATAGAGTCACTCTCCCTTCACTTAGAAATTGAGAAAAATAGTGGTGCAGCGTAGTGTTTTTCTCTTCCAATTTATATAAGCAAGAAGTGTGCCAACTTTAATTCCTTGAGAACCTTTATGTATCAACGGTTTTCCGCAACACACTAAAACGACACACTATTGATGTGTTTCAAATAGTGTGTCGCTCAGCTGTTACTCTTCAAGTAGTGTATCGATATCTTCAATCTCGCCTTCATCTTTAGTAATGAAATATAAGATATAGCTGTATTCCTCTTCAGGTATGCTGATTGCCAGATCCTTTTCCAGCATTGAGATAAGATGCTCCACTTCCTTCGTCAGACTATTCTCTACATCAAACAGGTGTGTCTCGGAAGAAGTCAGGCTATCCTGATGAATCAGCCGTTCAATGACACCTGCCATATGCAGAATCAGATTGATATGAAAGGCATAGGCTTCTGAATGATCTGTTTTGAGCTGGGCACAGCCTTTAGCAAATTTCCAAAGAGGGTCCAGCACTTTAACAGGATTTAAAAAGGTATAGTTTTCCTGCAGAAAGATCTGTATCATTTCTCTGGCCTTTGTTTCATCAGAGGCAGTATCTGTAGTGTATAAGACGGACTCACTGATTATATTTTCTATCAGCGCTTCAGAGTCTCCTTCGATGAACCGCTCTAGCGGTATAAATGGAGCTGAAAGTTTCGGATCGGCTACACCGGTCGTGGCCAGGATGGAGTAATGCTTGTTCCATTCAACTACTTTCGTATCCATATCCACTACTGAACAGGTTTTGACTTCTATAACTGCCTTGTTTCCTTGCTTGATTGGTTTTTCAATGATTTCCTTTATTTTCCTGGCGGTCCCTTCTCCAGATGCACAAATGGCTAGGATGATTGGAGGCTTGACTACCTGATTTCTTTCATTGGTGTGACCTTTCGGAAGGTGATTCGAGTAGCCACTGAATTTGAGAAGGGACTCATGCAGAAGTTCAAGGTCTGCATCCACCAGTGACGCTTTTCTTACTGCTTCGAGTACCATAGGGGTTGAGACCATATCGATCGATCTGACCAAAATGCCGGTATCCTTTTCCAGAGAAGACTCAAATGTCGCCAGCGACCCCATGTCGACCAGAAGTAGAACTCCGCTGCCCTGGTTCACATCGATCACTGCCTGTCTGATCCGCTCGTAAACGACTGTCGGCGACATATCCAGAGGCATGTCGATGGCACTCACGCCTCTTATATTTAAGAGATCTTCTGCTACACGGGCCATGCTGCTTGCAGTGGAGTTCCCATGTGTGGCAATGACCACTCCAATTTCACCAGCTGATTTTTCTTCCTTCAATGAAACGAGAAGAACGGTAAGATAATACACTTCATTTTCCGAAATAGTGACTTGGAAGACCTCACCTATTTTATCTTTGATCAGTGATGCAACCTCATACTCTTTGCTGTAGTCCATTGCCATTTCGCGTATCCTGCTGTTCATCTTCCGTTCTTCCCCACTGTTTATCTTATTGAGCAGGGAGCTGATATGAAGACTCATAGCGTAAATGAAGTTCTGCTTCATACTCACACTTAGTGACTGATTGACTAAAGCAGCCATCTGATGAGCAAATTCAATCACTTCTTTATTAACGACGTCAGCCAGCTTAGATTCTGTCTGAAGCGAAAAGCCGTGATTACGGTAAAAAGATTTTAGATGAACGTTGATATCTGTGGAGATATACTGATTGATTGATTCCTGATCCAATCCTTCTGCTTCAAGAAGCGCAGCCTTATCTCCAATGATGTCGTAAATATTATACGGCAGTTCATAAGCATCCATTTCCATTGTATAAAACGGCTCATTTGGACTGACTGTTATTTTTGCCTCAAGATAATTTGACATCTCTGTCATCTGTTGTCGGTTGGAGGATAACCCCACCAGATGTGATTGAATGCTGTCCGGAATATCCTTAACCGTCAGACTGATTTCTTCCTTGCTCAGCTGGTTCATGAAGCCTCTGGCACACACCAACTGTATCGTTGATTTGAGTTGTCCGATGTTTCCATATCCTACACTGGCAATCAGTCCTTTAACAACATCCTCTGTTAATGTGATTTTCCGTTGAATTCGATTGGCTTCAAGACCTGTCAGAAGTTTCAGCAGGTCAAGCTGCTCCACAACCGGACGCTCTTTAAATGATGGCATATGAATATTGATGGGTATACGTCTCATGAAGGTATCAAGAAAAGTTGATTTAGGATCTTCAGTTGTCGCACAGACGATCCTGACACTTGCTTCTCGGCTTTTACCTGTTTCCCCAAGTCGACTGTACTTGCCCGTATCCATGAAGTAGAAAATCATTTCCTGCCCTTCAGGTGGAAGTCTGTGGATTTCATCTAAAAAGAGCATACTGTTGTCAGCTTGCTGGATAAGCCCTTCTTTCTCGGATGCCGCACCAGTAAAGGCTCCTTTAGCATAACCGAACAAGTAACTCATCAGCAGTTCCGGATTATTCGCATAATCCGCACAGTTGAAGACGACCAGTTCTTTTTCAGGGTCGATCAGCTCATGTGATTGAGCAAATTTAAACATGGCGTGAGCAAAAAACGATTTCCCTGATCCGGTCGGACCCGTTATAAGTGTGTTGAGTCCTTTTGGTGGATAAAGAACAGCTGCCTTGGCCTGATCGACCGCATTTTTCATGCTGCCTTTTGCTCCAATAATCGACTGAAAAATATCTCTCGACTCTTTAACAGAGTAGTCAAAGACTTCCTGTGTGACACCCTTCTGTTCAGGCTTTTCTTCTTTATAGCTCGGCACGTGTACTGTCAATGGCTGGTGACGAACCGATTCGAGAGGAACAAAGCGAACTGGCCGTCCGTCTATTTTTTTAAGCTTCCCCTCTCTGACCAGAAGATTAAGGTCTTTGGAGACATTGCTTCTCAAAATATCTAACGTATCAGACACTTCTTTTGTTGTAATGCCCATCCCGTTTTCGATGTCTTTTTTTGTAAACTGATTACTAGCCGATTTGACGAACTGATATATCTTATCTTTTCTGTTCAATTCGTACGCCCCCTTATCATTGCTCTCTAAATGCTGGACTCTGGATTCTCAATTAGTATACTATAAAAACAATGATAACGATACACTATTGAACACACTTGACTGCAGCAGTCAGAATCTGGCTTTATTTAAGGTTTTATGCTATATCGCAGTGTGCTAGTGTATTCTCTTAAGTATGCTCACTAGTATGTCGTTATGACTTTGCCGAACTTAGGGTCTGCTTTTTTATACTGGGATAGCTGAGGTTCACCCGTTTACCTGCCTGTGTTTACCCTGAGCAGGCTCACTCGGCTTCTCTTATTCACTTTACCTGATCTGAGCCTGCTTCGGCACTCTCAGCTGGCTCCTGTAATCCGCTTTACAGTAATCCCCATATTTTGAAGTGCCTGACCACGTTGAAACTATCGAGTAGGAGACTAGTCATTAATTGACTAGTCGACCTCTCACACCACCGTACGTACGGTTCTCGTATACGGCGGTTCAATAACTTGAATATCTCTAACGTTCATACAGTAGTATTAAATCTTTTAATTTCTACAACTGTTCGAGCTTCTTATTTGTTATGGCACGATGTAAAGTTTTACTTCGCGAGAGCCTCCAGTAAGCCTTTCGGCTACCAGCCATTTTGAGTGCATCATCGTGTTCTATCCCCAGTTGTTTTAATTTTCTATATCGAGTGGATACTTTCTTCCATCTCTTCCAAATCAATTGTCTTAGCCGATGATTCAACCACGATTTAATTTCAATCATAAAAGATTTCATAAATCCGATTCTATAGTAATTAATCCATCCTACCGTTACACGGTTGATGTCCTTCACTATATCTTTGAAAGAGCCTGGTCGATTGCGACGAGTTAATTTTCTGAGTTTATTCCGGAATTTTTGTTTCGCCGACTTACTAGGTCGGCATCCGACTTTCCCATATTATTATGAATATGGAAACCCAAGAATTTTGATTTGCTTGGAGTAGTGATTCGGCTTTTCTCTTTGTTAACTGTTAAGCGTAATTTGTCCTCGATAAATTCCGTGATATTTTCCATAACCCGTTCGCCCGCTCGTTTACTTTTAACATAGATGACGAAGTCATCTGCGTATCGAGCGAACTTGTGACCTCTGCGTTCAAGTTCTCTGTCTAGATGATGTAAATAAACATTTGCTAACAGAGGAGATAACGGACCTCCTTGAGGAGTCCCCATATCTGTCTCGACATAGAAGTCTTGGTCCATGATGCCAGATTTTAAAAAGTTCCAAATATTTCTCAACACTATTTTATCTTGAATATAGTATTCGAGGTTATTTCTTAGTACTTGATGGTTGATTGTATCAAAGTAATTCTTCAAATCGCAATCTACTACTATCTTATAACCTTCTTCATAATAACCAATCACTCGCTCAATTGCTTGGTGAGCGTTGCGACCTTTACGAAAGCCGTAACTATATTCTGAGAAATAGGGGTCTATAATTGGGTCAATCA
>NZ_BAAGIR010000074.1:0-9530 GCF_054658155.1 Alkalibacterium sp. m-11 | reverse complement strand
ACAAATAAAAAGTTCGTAGAATGGGGATTAAGAGATTTAATCCATTTGTACGAGCGATAGAGATATTTAAATTATTGAACCGCCGTGTACGGAACCGTACGCACGGTGGTGTGAGAGGA
Organism: Alkalibacterium sp. m-11; assembly: GCF_054658155.1. NCBI lineage: Bacteria > Bacillati > Bacillota > Bacilli > Lactobacillales > Carnobacteriaceae > Alkalibacterium > Alkalibacterium sp. m-11. The sequence continues at coordinate 9,411 of NZ_BAAGIR010000074.1, read as the reverse complement.
CGGTAAATAAATTAATTATTTACCTCCTACTCGATTGTAAACCAGGGTGGGGAAAAGAAGACGAAAGCACCGGTCTTAAGCGGATGTCATCTTGACACATTACTTTGTGAATGGTATAACTTATATGAAAGTGATAATCATTCTCAATTATTGAAGAGGGCTACAATGGATAATACAAAAATAACAGACTGCACGATAATAGGTGGCGGGCCGGCAGGTCTCTACGCATCCTTTTATGCAGGCATGAGGGATCTCTCTGTACGTCTGATTGAAGTGAAAGAAACGTTGGGTGGGAAGCTTCATTTCTATCCGGAAAAAAGAATCTGGGATATAGGGGGCATGCCTCCTACACACGGGGCAGATGTCATGTCTTACCTGAAAGAACAGGGAACCTTGTTCGATCCGGAAATCATACTTAAAGAGAAAATAGTGAATATTGAAAAATTAAAAGAAAACTTATTTAAAGTGATCAGCGAATCTGGAGCATGCTACTACAGCCGGTCTGTAATCATAGCTGTCGGAGGCGGTCTAGTGTCTCCACGAAAACTGGCCATGCATAAAGCATCACATTATGAACAGACAAATCTGCATTACAGAATTTTTCGTATAGAAGACTTCTCAAGAAAAAAAGTTGTCATTGTCGGAGGAGGAAATTCAGCTATCGACTGGGCCAATGAACTGAAAGAAACGGCAGATGAACTTCATCTGATTCACAGAAACGACACCTTTCGGGCGCATGAGTCTCAGCTTAGAAAACTGAAAGAATCAAATGTGGCAATACATTCTTATACTTCAATAGAAACGTTGATACCTGACGATCAGGGAACCGACATTCAGGCCATAGAAGTCAGGAACAGCCAGACTGGTCAGCTGTTTACTTTGTCACTTGATGAACTGATCGTCAATATCGGGTTTGACAGTGAGCCGAATTTCTATCAGGAAAAAACTCTGAAATTGAACTTGAAAGACAACTACTATATTGAAGGAAATACACAGATGCAGACCTCCGTGGAAGGCATTTATGCTATTGGAGACATTGTTGATTATGAAGGGAAAGTCAGGCTGATTGCCGGTGCATTCCAGGATGCCATCAATGCAGTCAATCAGATCAAGTCAACGCTTCTTCCTGCTGAAACTCCTGAAGTTATCATGTCATCTTTTCATAAAGGCCTGCAGGAGAAATAAACGCGAACGAAATAATTGAATCAAAAGAAAAGGGCGTATTATGGAACAGATCAGAAAGGACCAGCTTACAAAAAAAGAGACACAGAAGCGGCTGATGAAGCGACTGAGTGCCCCTCATCCGGCCGCTCTTATTTTAATATCCAGTATAGTAGTGCTGGTTCTGATTATGATTGCTTCTATTTCTATAGGAGTCTCTGATATCGGGTGGCGAGATATATTAGAATCCTTTACCGCTTTTGACTCAAGCAGTACGAGTCACGTCATCATCAGAGACCTGAGGATTCCGCGTATTCTTGCGGCCGCTCTGGTTGGCGCCTTTCTTGCTGTGTCTGGTGTTATCATGCAGGCACTCACACTTAATCCGCTGGCCTCACCGTCCATTATGGGGGTGACATCAGGATCAGCTTTCATGATTGCTGTTGCTTTTGCTTTTCATCCCCAGTCCAGTTACTGGCAACTGATCCTGTGGTCTTTTGCTGGAGCAGGATTAGGGACCGGAATGGTTTTTCTTATCGGCTCCTTCAGTAAACGTGGACTGACTCCCGTTAAGCTGGCTCTAGCTGGAGCTGCGGTCAGCGCACTTCTCCAGTCCATGTCGACGATTATTGCCATCCATTTCAATGTCGCCAGAGACATCAGCTTCTGGTTTGCAGGCGGAGTCGCGGGAGTTCGAATGGAAAGCGTCAGAGTGATCGGCATATTGGCATTTGCCGGACTGATCACTGCCTTCGCGCTGTCTCGGTCACTGACAATCATGGGGCTTGGAGAGGAGATGGCTAAGGGACTTGGAATCAGAATTGGCTGGATCAAGTTCGTTTCAGTTCTTGTTGTCTTGATTTTAACTGGTGCAGCCGTCTCGATCGCCGGTACGGTCGGATTTGTCGGACTGGTCATTCCTCATGTTGCGAAAAAAGTCATGGGAATGAACTACAGATGGGTCATACCAGGCTCTGCTGTCTTCGGCGCTGGTCTGCTTGTTCTTGCAGATATTGCAGCTCGAACGATCAATCCGCCTTACGAGACGCCTGTCGGGGCCTTGACTGCACTGATCGGTGTGCCATTTTTCCTTTTACTGGCTAGAAAAGAAGGGAGAGGCTGAAATGGATCGATCAAAGCAATCGTCACCTTATAAAGATAAAGCGTTCAAGCGAAGTGCCTGGCTCTTTCTTTTTCTAATCTGTCTTTTAGGCGTTCTCGTCATGGTCAGTCTGGCGTCAGGCTATATGGCCTTGACACCAGCTGATATCTGGTTGACAGTTACGGGCGCCGGTACAGCTTCCCATGAGCTTCTCCTGTATCAGTTCCGTCTCCCGCGCATTGTACTGGCCGTACTGGTGGGAACTGGAATGGCTACGGCTGGTGCTATTTTTCAAGGCGTCACTCAGAATAGCCTGGCAGACCCTGGGATCATCGGCATCCATTCAGGATCAGGATTTTTTGCTGTTCTATACCTTTATCTTTTGACTTTGAATCAGGATCAGCCACCCGTATGGCTAAATGCTGGCCTGCCTTTTGCAGCATTTATCGGAGGCATCTCAGCTGCCATACTTATTTATGTGCTTGCATGGAAAGAAGGGGTCACGCCGATTCGACTGGTTCTGGTCGGTATCGGAGTAAATGCCGGCTTTTCTGCGGCTCTGCTGCTTGTTCAGCTTAGAATGAGTGAAAGTGACTTTAACAGGGCACTGATCTGGCTCTCAGGCTCAATCTGGAATGCTTCCTGGGCTGCTGTCCTGAGACTGCTTCCGTGGATCCTGATATTCATCCCTTTATCTTTGTATAAAGCCAGAGTGCTGTCTGTCATGCAGCTCGGTGAGGAGATGGCTGTAGGACTAGGCACAGCGATTGAAAAAGAACGGATCAAGCTGCTGACCATAGGCGTTGGACTTTCCGCAGCAAGTGTATCAGCTGCCGGGGGCATCGCCTTTGTCGGCCTGATCGCTCCTCATCTGGCCAGAAGGCTGGTCGGAGGAAAGTTTCAGCGGCTGATTCCTGTATCAGCTGTGACCGGAGCCATTCTGATCGTCCTGTCCGATACATTGGCACGTACAATACTTGCACCATCTGAAATACCTGTCGGCCTGATTGTCTCTGTAATCGGTGCCCCTTACTTTATTTATCTATTAATAACTATCAAAGAATAATGGAGGAAATATGATGAAAAAACTAGTTTTAGGTACATTATCACTGACTTTACTTCTGGCGGCCTGCGGGAACAACGAGGAAGATACTGAACTGGATCCGGCTGATGGAACAGATGAAGCAACAGAAGAGGTACAGGAAAGTGGAGGCCCGCGTGTTCTGACAGATGGACTGGGGAACGAAGTAGAAATCCCGGAAGATCCGGAAGCAGTGCTTGCTTCTTATCTTGAAGACTACCTTACAGCACTTGACATCACACCTGTTGCGCAGTGGTCGATCAATGATGGAGAGGGCGTTCAGTCTTATCTTCAAGACGATCTGGCTGATGTGCAGACGATTCCGTATGATTTACCTTACGAATCCGTCATGTCAGTTGAACCTGATTTGATTCTTATCCGTGATCAGATCGAACAGGATATGGTGGACCAGTACAACTTGATTGCACCGACTTATGTTCTAAATGCCAGTCCAACAAGCTGGAGAGAAACAATGAGAGAAATCGGTACGGTTCTGGACAGAGAAGACGAAGCAGCTTCAGTTATCGAGTCTTACGATGCCAGGGCTGAGGAAACAGCGTCTCTAGTTCAGGAAACTGCAGAAGGTGAGTCAGCCGCTGCGATCTGGATGATCGATACGAGTCTGTTTGTTGTTCATCCCGAACGTTCGAGTGGCTCTGTCCTATACGGGGATGCGGGGTTTGATATTCCTGATGTCGTAGATCAGCTGTCTGATGATGCAGACTGGTCTGCTGTTTCACTAGAGGAGCTGGCTGAAATGGATGTTGATCATCTCTTCCTTATCTCAGATGCTGAAAGCGAACTCATGGAAGACCGGTTGTGGCAGAATATACCTGCTGTCGAAAATGACAATGTATACACATTTGACTCGCAGTCAGCCTGGTTGTATTATGGACCAATAGCTAACGAGCAGGTGCTGGAGCATATTGACAGCAGCCTGCAGCAGTAAAATATATTAACTAATAGTAAAGGAGGGGTGGGTAGCGTGTCACGGATATCTACAGATGACTTGTCTATCGGGTACGGACGTCAACTGATCGTCGACGGGCTCGAGCTGACGATTCCGGATTCAAAAATCACATGCATCATTGGACCGAACGGTTGCGGGAAGTCGACGATTCTGAAGACAATTGCTCGACTGCTTAAGCCATCAAGCGGGTCTGTACTCCTCGACGGAAAAGCTATCCATCAGCAGTCCACTAAAAGTATCGCCAAAAAAATAGCCATACTGGCTCAGTCACCGCATACGCCTGAAGAAATGACAGTCAAGGATCTGGTATCCTATGGCCGGTCGCCTTATCAGAAAGGATTTGGGCAGCTCTCAGGAAAAGACTGGGAAATGATCCACTGGGCACTGAAAGAGACAAATTTGCTGGAATACGCGGACCGTTATGTGCATGCCTTGTCAGGTGGACAACGCCAGCGCGTCTGGATCGCAATGGCCCTTGCTCAGGATACGGATATCCTGCTGCTCGATGAACCAACGACCTATCTGGATCTGGCGCATCAGCTGGATGTGCTTCAGGTGCTGGAGAAACTGAACCGGGATCAGAACAAGACGATCGTTATGGTTCTGCATGACCTGAATCATGCATCACGCTTTTCAGACTATCTCATCTCGTTAAGAGACGGAAAGATCATCAAAGCGGGTAAACCGTCAGAAGTTATGACCAATGGGGTGCTGAGAGACGTCTTCGATATCGATGCTCAAATCGTTCAGGATCCATCAACAAAAAAACCAGCCTGCCTGACCTATCACTTAATATAAATAATCATGAGGGAATCTTCTTCCAAAAAGTAAGCTTATCTTTGGAAGAATGATTTCCTTTTTGTTATGGTAAGATTGGAGATAAAATTTAAAGGAGCGATATTAATGAACGTATTGATAGTCGGAGCAAACGGTCAGATCGGCCGTCACCTAGTCGATATTCTTAAAGAAGAAGGCAAGCATAAACCAGTAGCTTTTGTCAGAAAAGAAGAACAAGTGAAGGAGTTTGAAGACAAAGGCGTAGAAGCCAGGCTGGGTAATCTGGAAGATTCAGTCGACAAAATTAAAGAACGCATGACTGACATCGATGCTGTTGTCTTTACTGCCGGTTCTGGAGGCAGTACAGGTGCAGACAAGACCTTGCTGATCGATCTGGATGGGGCAGTGAAAACAGTCGAAGCGACGAAAGCAGCTGGAATCGACCGGTTTGTCATGGTCAGTGCCTTTAAAGCAGATGACCGTGATCAATGGAACGAAGAAATCAAACCGTATTATGTTGCCAAGCATTACGCTGATATGTGGCTGATGGATTCAAGTCTGAACTATACGATCGTCCGCCCGGGTATGCTGGAAAACGAAGACTCAATCGGAACGGTAACAGCCAGTACTGATATCGGTACACCAGATGACTTTAGTATCCCTAGAGTAGATGTGGCTAAAGTGATAGCAGCCAGTCTTGATACGGAAGCAACCTACAAAAAAGCATTCGACCTGGTCACTGGTAAAGACGAAATCAGTGATGCACTGACCAAATTATAAGCCTATAAACTGCGTAGTCTAAGGATAGACAGCAAGGGAACAATCAGCGTATGTTCCCCTTTATGATAATGAGGGATCAGGATGTCAATGATTTCGATAAAGTGCAGTCGGTCAATGTTCTTGGCGTGTTCCTGGGACTGAAGCGGCTGCTGGGGTCTCTCCGGCGGCTGCTTTTATTACATAGGAAAATTTTTTTGTTGGTGGTATACTGTAGTCTAGATTAAATAGTTTGTTTGAATGAGTTATACAAAGGAGAGAATTAAATATGAAGAAACAATTAAAAAAACTGATGGCTGCAGGTATCGCATTGACTGCATCAGCTGTGCTGATGATGCCTTCTGCACAGGCTTCTGAAGGCATCGACACAAGCGTTGTCAACGAAGCATGGGGCCTTCCCACATATGTCCATGGCGGCGGGTTGAATGATGCCCAGATCGAAGAAACGGCTGACCTTTTAGGCATAGACAGCATGGATAATGTAGCCAGCGTTGCTGTAACAGGTGAAGACCTTCAGAACTATCTGGGTACAGGCTCCGGGAATACGGCCAGCATGATCTCATCTGTTCTGGTCCAGAGGGAAAATGAAGGACATGGTGTCAATGTTATCAACAAAACCCCGGATAATATCACTCAGATTACTGAAGAACAATACAGCAATGCAGCCATTACTGCCGGAGTAGAAGATGTGACCATCATGGTAGCCAGTATCCGCCCGGTGACTGGCGAAAGTGCCTTGACTGGAATTTATAAAGCGTTCGATGTAAACGGTGAGGAACTGGATCAGGACCGTATGAAGGTTGCACAGGAGGAACTGGAAACGACGAATCAGATTGCTCAGGAAAATGCGGATGAAGAGGAATTCGACTCCAGCCGTCTGGATCAGGCAATTGTTGAAATCAAGCAGCATTTGGCAGAACTACGGGACCGTCAGGATGAACTGGCTACGAGGGAAGAAATCGAACAGATCATCAATGATGCATTGGAAAACAATAATCTTCAATCTGTGATTTCTCAGGATCAGGTTGATCGACTCTTGGCATTCTTTGAACGCTATCAGCAAACTGGGGCGATTGATTCAGCTCAAGTCAGACAACAGCTGGAACAGTTGTCCGGTAACTTGCGTGATCGTTTTGGAGACGCTTGGCAGCAGGCAGAAGACAGCGGACTAGTCGATCAGATCGGCAACTTCTTCAGACAAATCTGGGAAGCAATCAGAGGCCTGTTCAACTAATTATTTACCAGATATTGAAATTATAAGCTTTAAGCTCAGCGTGTAAAGAGAACGATCTCTTTCTTAAGCTGAGCCTGAGGCTTTTTTTTTGATTGGAAGAATTGAGCTGTACAAAACTGACTAAGGGGGGGATAAGAATAAAGAAGACCAAAATCTCTATACCCATACAAAAAAGCCGCTACTACCTTTTTAAATAGCAGCGGCTTTATATTTAGATAAAAAATCACACGAGATTGATCAGGAAGTATTTTTTCTTACCTTTACGGACGATGATGAAGCGGTTGTCGTAGCTGTCTTTTTCGCTGACAACGTAATCAACGTCTTGTATTTGGCTGCCTTTCAGACGAATCGCTCCATTTTTTATATCTTCACGAGCCTGGCGTCGTGACGGCTCGATGCCTGTAATGTCAACCAGTAGTTCGACAAGATTGTGTTCACCCTTAGCAGCTTCAGATGAAGGGACATCTTTAAATGTCGTAGCGATCTGATCGGCTGTCAGGTCCTGAATGTCACCTGAGAAGAGAGCCTGTGAGATGCTGATTGCTTCATCCAGCGCCTCCTTACCGTGCACAAATCGTGTCATTTCTTCAGCCAGTGCTTTTTGAGCAGCACGTTTATGCGGCTCGGTCTCCACCTGCTCCGCCAGTTCGTCGATTTCATCCTTGGTCAGGAAAGTGAAGTATTTCAGGTATTTCACAACATCTCGGTCATCTTGATTGAACCAGAACTGGTAAAATTCGTATGGCGTGGTTTTATCCGGATCGAGCCAGATCGCTCCGTCCGCAGATTTTCCGAATTTGGTCCCGTCAGCCTTCAGTAATAGAGGAATTGTAAGGCCGAATGCCTTAGCCTCGGCACCTTCTTTTTTCCGGATCAGGTCCAGACCAGCAGTAATGTTACCCCATTGATCAGATCCGCCGATCTGCAGCTGGACACCCTCATTCTGGAATAGATGTAGGAAGTCGACTGACTGAATAATCTGGTAGCTGAATTCTGTAAAGGAGATACCGGTGTCAAGTCGGCTGGACACGACATCTTTGGCCAGCATCGTATTGATGTTGAATTCTTTTCCGAAGTCACGCAGGAAATCAAGGAAAGACAGACCGCTCAGCCAGTCGTAGTTGTTAACCAGCTTAATACCGGACTCTTCTGACCCTGCTTTGAAAAGCTTGCGCATCTGAGCACTCAGCTTATCTGCATTATCCATGATTTTATCCATTGTCTGAAGGACACGTTCAGAATTACGCCCGCTTGGATCTCCGATAGACCCTGTTCCACCACCAATCAGAATCACCGGTTTATGACCGGCAAGCTGGAATCGTTTAAGGATCATGAATGGGATCAGGTGGCCGACGTGCATGCTGTCACCTGACGGGTCGATTCCGCAGTAAAGGGCAATACTTTTCTCTTCAGTCAGGGATTTCAGCCCTTCTTCATCTGTCTGCTGGTTGATGGCTCCGCGCCATTCAAGTTCGTCTAGTATAGTCATTTTGAATCTCCTTTAATAATGTATTCTATTGGTCTAGATGATTGAAACACCATGTATAGTGTCAGTTGAAAATGGATGTGCTGCCATAGCTGTCATCCAGTACTCTGAATAAGTGCCAATATCGTTCACGTACCATACTGATGCAGTAAACCCCAAAATGAAGAATATCGTAATAATCATGGGTTTTGAACATAAGCAACCTCCTTAAATTCAAGTATCAGCTAAATAAAGATATAAAAAAAGCCCCACAAAAAGCCTATGCTTCATGTCGGGACGAACAGTGCCGTGGTACCACCCAGTTTAAAGTAGAAAAATCCACTTTCACTCATTCCCATAACGCCGGGATGCGTCTCTAGTGAGAGTGCTCCTAGGTGTAATTCGTGCCGTTCGTCCATACGGGTTTTCACCAGCCACCCGTTCTCTGAAATTACTATGAAACAGAACGCACTACTGTGCCTATTCATCGCTGAAATATTATAGTGGTCAGTATAAAGGATATAAAGGGAATAGTCAATATACTCATTTAGCTCGTATGTGTCAATACTTTGGCGGAAACTTTTCTCTAGAGATGGTAACTCTTCAATTTTAATATTAAAATGGCTCATTCTGTGTGTTTCATTACCCAAACATTTTCTTCAGTTGTCCCATTGGACTTGATGTGGAACTATAATTAGCTATTTCACCCATTTTAACCCCTATAGAAGGACGATGAATCTTTTTCAAAACAGCTCTAACAGCCCCTTTAAATTCAGGGACAATGGTTTGTTCAAATGCAGGTAGTTCCGCTCTCAAAGCTTCTAAAAGCGTTCCGTTTTTACGA
>NZ_BAAGIR010000073.1:0-9593 GCF_054658155.1 Alkalibacterium sp. m-11 | reverse complement strand
ACCGGAACTCTTCAAGCCATTTTTAAAAGAAAATCAGCTGAATCAAATATCAAAAGCGGCATAATAATCGGTACCAAGTCAATGACACCAAGGGTCAAAGGCTATTTTTTAACTGCAAAACTTGAGTCAATTACATTTCAAGAAGAAAGCTCTAATATTTAAAAAAAATTAAGCTAAACTGCATAAATAAAAGCCTTGTCAGCACCAAACAACTGTGATTCGGTAACTTAACAAGACTTTGTTTTAAATGTTTTACATGTGAAGAAATCTTCTTTTTTATTTATCTAACTGCTTTTTCAGTTCTTCTTCTACTTTTTCAGGACCAGATACAGGAGAGAAACGTTCGATCACTGATTCCTGCGGCCCTATTAAAAACTTAGTATAGTTCCATTTAATCATCTTCCCGCCTGTCTGTTCTTTAAGATACTTGTACAAGGGGTGAGCGTCATTCCCGTTGACTTTGATTTTTTTAAATAATGGAAAAGTCACGCTATAGTTCATGGTACAGAATTCCTTTATTTCGTCATTTTCCAGCGGCTCCTGATTCATAAACTGGTCACAGGGGAATCCTAGTACCTGGACTCCCTTATCTTTGTACGCGTTGTATATACTCTGGAGCCCTTCAAGCTGCCCCACTAGACCGCACTTGCTGGCCGTATTGACAATAATCAGCCAGTTATCTCTATATTCATCCAGTGTCTGTTTCTTTCCTTCAATCGTTTCTACTTCAATATCATATAAATCCATGGGGCATTCTCCTTTAACTGTTGTGCTGAAAACTCGATGATCTGAGCAGACGCAGGCCGTTCAATATAACTAGTATCGTGCTGCCTTCGTGTCCAATGACTCCTAAAGGAAGATTGATCAGCTGCAGCAGATTCACTATGATCAGAAAAACAATCACGGCAATCGAAAATACAACATTCTGCATTATGATTCTGTTCAGGCGTCTGGACAGTTTATGACTATAAGACAGCTGCTGCAGATCATTTTTTACAAGCACCACGTCAGCAGCTTCCATAGCGAGATCCGTTCCCGCACCCATTGCAATTCCGATGGAGGCATTCGCCAGAGCCGGAGCATCGTTTATGCCATCGCCTACCATGACAATTGTGCCGTACCGTTTCTTCAGTTCCAGAATCAGTTCCGCTTTTTCGTCAGGTAGGCAGTTGGCTATCACCTCATCGACTCCTATCAATGAACCGATCGATTCACCTGTCGCCTGATTGTCTCCAGTTATCATGAGCGTCCTGATGTTGTGACTTTTAAAATAGTCTACTGTTTCTTTTGCTCCGGGAGCCGGGAGATCCAGTAAAGCAATATAGGCAGTCAGTTCATCATTTTTTGATACATACAAAACTGTCTTTCCCTCATTCTGTCTGTTCATTGCTTCAATTGCCAAGTAATCATCATCATTTTTAACAACAAATTCTTTCTTTCCTATTTTATATCTGTCTGTTCCGTCAACGCCTTCCATCCCTTTTCCTTCTACTTCATTGATCAGGTCAAAGTGGAACAGTCTGCCTTCCGTTTCAGCACTCAAATGATCGACAACTGCTCTCGCAAGGGGGTGGCTGGACTGTTTCTCCATAGCGACAACGACCTGCTGGATCTCCTTGCCATATGACTGATCATTAAATACCACATCCGTCACTTTCGGTGCTCCTTCAGTCAGAGTTCCGGTTTTATCAAATGCAACTGCGCTGATATGACTAAAATTCTCAAGGTAGGAACCGCCTTTATACAGCACGCCGTTTTTAGCTCCGTTAGAAATCGCCGATAAAGTGGCGGGACTGGCTGAAGCCATCAAAGCACAAGGTGAAGCAACAGTAAGCAGGACCATTCCTCTGTAAAATGATTCTGTGAAACCCCAACCAAGAATATAGAGAAAAACAAGAATCATGACTGGCACAAAAACTAGAACAATTTTTACATAATGCGTTTCTATCGACTGAATGAATGTTGCTGTCTGAGACGGTGTACCTTGCGCTTCATCAACCAGTCTGATTATTTTAGCGAAAAGTGTGTCTGAATAGTCAGTGGTCACACGAACCTTAATAGGCTGAGAAATATTCACAGTTCCCCCGATCACTACATCTTCCGCCTGCTTACTTACAGGGACCGATTCGCCTGAGACTGCTGATTCATCGATGAGCCCATACTGACTGATTAGCTGACCGTCTATAGGAATGGCAGCTCCCTTCGGAACAAGGACACAGTCACCTATTTCGAGAGCTTCAGTTTCGACTTCTTCAGTTCTGCCTTCTTTTGTGAGGCGGAGAGCTGTGTCAGGTGTAAGCTTCATCAGGTGAGAAATGGCATCTGTACTTTTATTTGTTGTGTAGATTTCAAGTGAGCCACTAAGTGAGAAAATGAAAATCAGCAGAGCACCTTCCAGCCAGAAACCGATGATCGATGCCCCTACTGCTGCGAGAACCATCAGAATATCAACATTGAGTGACCGGTTTCTTACCAGCTCCATTATGCCTTCTTTCCCCTGATAATACCCGCCAATGATAAAGGAACTGATAAAGAGGACGACATCCAACGGTCTCCAGTTATTATATGATGCAATGCCACCGAACAGGATCAGAAACCCACTGATCACGGTCAGAAGCATTGGCTTGTTATTTTTAAATAGTGCCTTCATATTAGTCACCCTCGTTTATGCTTTATATGTTAAAGATAGCACAATCTTTAGCAGGGACCCAGTGTATTCATTCAGATGAGAATGATACTATTTCTCATTATCCATAATCTTGCCATTATTACTAAAAAGACCTTTGACAGACATATGTATTTTCTGCCAAAGGTCCCATTTATTTTAACGTAATTCCGAAAGAAGTCTCCCACTTCTAAACGTATGGGTGCGAAGCACCAGTGAAAGTGGGAGATGAATGTCGGTCAAGCGATAGCTTGAATTTATTTTTCAAGACCTTTTCTTATTAGTTCGAGGATAGCTGCTGTTCTTGTCGGCAGTCCATTTTCTTTTTGATAGGCGTCTACTTTTTCTAAAATGATTTTTGGCATGCGTATTTCTACGCGTTCTTTGTCAGACATATGTTCACCCCCGACTTGATTGTACGGTATTTTTACAGTATAATCAAGTAGAAAACTAAAAGAGGAGGTGACAAATATGTTGAAAGCATACAAGTACAGATTATACCCAACCGAACAACAAAAAGACTATTTTGCGAACTGTTTCGGATGCGTCCGCTTCATCTACAACAAAATGCTCAGCGACAAAATCGACCACTACAAAGAAACGAAACAGATGCTCCACAATACACCGGCTCAGTACAAAAAAGAATTTTCATTTTTGAAAGAAGTGGACAGTCTAGCCTTGGCGAATGCCCAACAAAATCTGGAAAGAGCCTATAAAAACTTTTACCGAGACAAGTCCGTCGGTTTCCCGAAGTTCAAATCCAAACACAAGTCAAAAGCGAGTTATACCACCAATAACCAAGGCGGAAATATCCGAATGGAAAACGGAAAAATCAAACTTCCAAAAATTGGTTTCGTGAAACTGAAGCAACACAGAAAGTTTGAAGGAGTCATCAAGTCGTGCACCATTTCCATGAACAAGTCCGGAAAGTATTTCGTTTCTATTCTGGTGAAATCAGAAGAGGAGAAAATGGAAATCACCGAAAGGAAAATCGGGATTGATTTAGGCCTTTCGGATTTCGCTATCACTACCAACGATTTAGGTGAGATAAAGAAATACAAAAACCCCAAACATCTGTATAAATCAGAAAAGCAACTCAAGAAAGCCCAGCGTTCGTTGTTCCGCAAACAAAAAGGCGGTAAGAACCGAAACAAAGCCCGCTTGGTGGTTGCTAAGAAACACGAAAAAATCGCCAATCAACGGAAGGATTTCTTGCACAAACTATCCAAAAAGATTACAGACGAAAACCAAGTCATTGTAATCGAAACTCTGTCCAGTAAGAACCTGATGAAAAATCATAAACTGGCAAAAAGCATTGGTGATGCAGGATGGTATGAATTCGTCCGACAATTAGAATATAAATCCAAGCAAAAAGGACGGACACTTATCAAAGCAGACCGATTCTATCCGTCTAGTCAGGTTTGTTCGAGTTGCGGACACCGAGACGGCAAGAAGCCGCTCAATATCCGGGAGTGGGACTGCCCGACATGCGGGGAATACCTTGACAGAGATATCAATGCCAGCAAAAACCTCTTGGCATTGGCCAAGTAAAAGAAAATCAATGAGGCAGGGACTGCCTTTTGAGCCTACCCCTATCCGATTCCTCTGTCTGTATGAAGTCTGTGCAGATAAGAATGGAGTTCGTAGGAAGCCCCCACTTCAAAATCCAAAGGATTTAAGTGGTGGGTAGTTCACTCTATAACATTAAAGGTAATAATGATGCCATTCGGGTCAGTTACTGACAAACTGTCCTGTTCCCGTTCGAAGGGATAACCGTTTTCTGACAGACGATCGGCCAGCTTATCAATATCTGTCCGGTCAGGCAGAACAAGCGTAAATTGACGTAGTCCCAAATCGCCGGATCGTCGCTTAGGTAAGCCACTACCTGCCCATGTGTTCATTCCAATATGATGGTGATAGTCTCCAGCAGCAATAAAACGTGCCTGAGCACCATACTTGTATTTCAAATCCATTCCAAGAGCATCAGTATAAAACTGCTCTGATTCTTTCAAGTCTGATACGGACAAGTGTATATGACCCACGACAGTTCCTTCAGGAAATAATGGAGATACTTTCTCATCCCGACTGTCCAGCACGCCGTGTGCATCCATCTGTTCTGTCACACCTGGAATCGTTCCGTCATCGTTGATCACCCACTCTTCTTTAGGCTTATCACGGTAAATCTCGATTCCATTGCCTTCAGGATCCTGCAGATATAACGCTTCGCTATAACCATGATCCGAAGCACCGGCAATTGCCACTTCATTTTTTAAAAGATTGTATAATGTATTTCCTAAATGCCTGCGCTCAGGAAGCAAAAAAGCGGTATGGAACAGACCTGCTTTCACTTCTAAGTTATCCTGACCTTGGGTTTCTTCAAGAATAAGCAGGACCTTTCCTGATTCTGCAATACCTAATTTTGATTGTGAGTCAGTTTTTTCAATCAGACTAAGTCCGACTGTATCAGTATAGTAACGCGTCATTTTATCCAGGTCTCTCACATTCAGTTCAGCATACCCTATTTCCATCAGTTTATTTATTCTACCCATCCTTATCCTCCTTTAATTTTACTTACTTTTATATAGTAACACGGATTCGGAATAAAATCATCTTCTTTTATATCTTCTTTGAGCAATCATCGCCAGCCTGATACGATTATATCTCTGAATAATAATAAATGGGACATTTACGATGATTGCATAGAACACCATGACAAAACCCGCCCAGACTGGATTCCACAAGAAAAACAATGGTGCAGGAAGAAGAAGCAGAAGATGAGTCAGTTCTGCCCTTTTCGTTTCCATTATAAACAGCTGCATTGTTTCTACTGTCGTATCAGCCAACTGTTTCTTCTTATAACCCATCTTGAAAAGTGAAGCACCATCCGGGAGTCTGTCTTTCCATTTGTGTACATAAAATACATTTCTCCAGAGCTTCCCCTTTTGTTCAAAGGACCGCTCTCTGAATAAGATGTCTGACGGGTGGTCAGGTCCAAAGTAACTGTAGGGGACTTTCAGGAGACCGAGTGAAATGCTCACGTGGAAAAAAAGCCATACTGCTATGTTTACCCACACTAAC
This sequence comes from Alkalibacterium sp. m-11, assembly GCF_054658155.1. Taxonomy (NCBI): domain Bacteria; kingdom Bacillati; phylum Bacillota; class Bacilli; order Lactobacillales; family Carnobacteriaceae; genus Alkalibacterium; species Alkalibacterium sp. m-11. The sequence goes on along the minus strand of NZ_BAAGIR010000073.1, from coordinate 3,850 downwards.
CTCAACAATCCTTTCTCCTTTCAGCCTAAAACTTTATTTCTCTGTTCCGCCATCTGACTCTTTTCAGTATTTTCACCTGAAAGACTGCCCAGAGATACAGAAACAGAAAGACTATGATATAAATTACCGGAAAGCCTGCTGTCCATAGCGGAAACTGACCGACTTTGTTCATCAGCCACCTGAACTGCACACAGTAAAAGAAATAGATCAGACCAGGAAGTAGAATACCTGCTGGTCCAAGGGTAACTAATGTCTCGATCAGTATAGTCGTCGACAGGCAAATCCCCGCTATCCACAACGCAATACTTAACAGAACTAAGGGGTGGGTCCCTTCCGATCCATGAAGCAGGCTTTTCGTCCAGCCACTGACCAGCTGACTGAAGCTTTCAGGAAACATCCGGAAATGGACAGTCTTCTTTCCACTGAACACATCAACAGGCAAGCCCGTTTCTTTATACCGTTTTGCCAGTTCGATGTCATCCATGTGGCTGTCCAGTATAGTCCTGTGCCCACCAACTTCTTCATAATGATTACGCGTCGTAAGCAGAAACGGGCCAAAAGCTCCTCTCTCTTCGATACTTTTGCCTAATAGGCTGAACCGATTGACCCCGGCCATGACCATGATATTTGGAACGATCGATGCTGTTTCGTAAACTTTTTTTATCTCATGAAAGGGTTGTATGGATAACAAGCCCTTGTCCTGTTGATTCAAATATTGATCAGCAACTGATTCAAGCGCCCGGTCATTGACAAAGTAGGTGTCGGCATCCAGGAAGAGCAGCCATTCTCCCTTTGCCTTTTCGGCTCCTATCCAGCAAGCTGCAGATTTTCCCCCTGATTCAAGTTTTGATTCTTCAGTGGACAATACTTTCGCATCGTGCGCTGCCGCAATCCTAGCTGTATCGTCTGTGGATTCATCATCCACAACAATAACTTCCAAAGCCTTATAAGTCTGTCTATTCAAGGACTTCAATAGGTTCGGCAGAGATTCTTCTTCGTCTCTGGCCGGGATAATGACAGAAAGTGCTGGCAGATTTCTGTCAGATTTGGTTAAAGGAATGGCGGGTATTTTAAACAAAAAGAAACACCCGCTCATCAGACCGATAGAAAGGAGCACGGCAAGTATTCCCTCACTCATCTGCGCACATCCTTTCTCTCAATATGATTACCAGCTGTTACTTGTCTTCATTTATGATGATGTTGGCGACTTGCTGCCCACTTAACGTGACCATCGGCATTCCGCCACCGGGGTTGACCGATCCTCCGGCAAAATAAAGGTTCTTGTACTGGTCACTTTTCTTAGGAAACTTGAACCCCTTGTTCTTTTTCCGGTCAGAAACAACACCGTAGATTGCGCCATGTGTAGAGTAATAAGTCTGTTCAATGTCCACAGGCGTCCACTGATCTTCAACTACAATATGTTTTCTCAAATCAGTCAGACCCATATGCTCCAGTTTGATCAGAACACGTTCTCTCAGCTGAGCATAATCAGCATCGGTAAACGGCCGATCCTGATTATAAGGAATATGCGGAAGGATCTTGATATTCTCATGTCCTTCAGGTGCCTGAGACGGGTCGGTCTTGTTGCTGTTTACAAGATAAATCGTTGGGTCCTCAGGCAATCCTTTATCTTTAAAGACTGTCTTGTAGTTACGCTTGGAGTTTTCAGAGAAGAAAAAGTTGTGATGAGCCAGCTGCGGGTAAGTCCGGTCGACACCAAGGTGAAGCACGAGGCCGGATGCTGCTGGTTCAAATGTCTCTTCCAGTTTATCTGTATGGGCGGCATCGACATTTAAAAGTCGCTTGTAGGTGGGAATAACTTCCATGTTTGAAACGATTTTATCAGCCCTGACATGCTCACCATTGCCAAGCTTTATACCTGTCACTTCATTCTCTTCATTCGTATCGATTGCTGTCACTTCAACACCTGTATGAAAGCTCACACCGACTTCTTTTCCAAGTTGGACTAAACCTTCAGCCAGCTTGTGCATGCCTCCGTCGACATACCAGAGTCCCATTTTCTTCTGTACGTATGCCAGAACATTCAAGACAGCCGGTGCTTCATCTGCAGAGGAACCGACATATTTAATGTAATACTTCAGCATGTCCCTCATGTAAGGATTTTTTACACGCTTATCAATACCTTGAGCCATTGTATGGAAATAATCGAACCCCTTCAATGCAGGGATAAGACCATGGTAATCAATGATGGATTTCAGATCATCCAGTCCTTTATTAAAATACCCTTCTTCAGTTGCCTCATATAATCGGCGAGTATAATCAAGATAATTGCGGTATTCCTGAAGGTCCGTATCACTTAACGCAGGATTCTTCTGCTTCATTTCATCCAGATCATTGTACAAATCAATGGTTGTCCCGTCAGTGAAGAACGAACGCCATTCCAGATCAAGTTGTCTGAGAGGCACATAGTCTGCCAGCTTTTTTCCGTTTCTTTTAAATAATTCATCAAAAATATGAGGCATGGTGAGAATAGATGGCCCGAGATCGAAGCCGAATCCTTCTTTTTCCAGCCTGTTCAGTTTGCCGCCCAGGTGACTGTTTTTTTCATACAAGGACACAGTATAGCCGTTTTGAGCCAGTGATATGGCAGATGACAATCCACCCAGTCCTCCACCGATGACTACGACCGTTTTCCCCTGATGGTTTACTTTCGTCATATTTTCTGCCTCATTCTTGTAAATTTTCTCTCTCACTTATCAAATTGCATCTTTACTTCTCTCAATATTCGCATTTTCATTATCATGGAAGTCTTGGTTCTCTTGGAAAAGCAGTCATAATTATTCTGTCTCACAGCGTCAAGTATTCCGCCGTATACTTTTGATGACAAGGCAACAGGATACTGACTATCCTTGTCAAAAAGATCTAATGATTTAGTGAAGTCCAGATAAAGCTGTTCAGCCCTTAAGGCAAGTGTTTCCCAAATACTGATAAATGATTCGTTGATCACTCCATCAGACAGATTCTGTTCAGTATAGTTAAACTTCTTCATTAAACCAGACGGCAGATAAATACGATGAATCTTCCGGTAGTCTTCTCCGACATCTCTTAATATGTTCGTCAGCTGCATAGCGACGCCTAAAGCGATTGCCTGCTCTTTTAACTCCTGATGGTTCTCAGTTGCTATGATCGGAAGAAGCATCAGACCAACAGATCCAGCTACATAGTAACTGTAAGCCTCCACTTCTTCCAGCGTCGAGGGCTGTTCGAAATGATAGTCCATTGCCTGCCCTTTCAGCTGATCATAAAATGGTTGAATCGGCATATCAAATCTGCTGAAGACATCTCTCAATGCGTGCCAGATCGGGTGGTCCGCTTCTCTCCCTTGCTCAAATCGGTTCAGTTCGCTGGTCAGCATAGCCAGTGCTTCAGCCTGCTGCTCTTTTGTTTCTGCTTCATCGATGCTGTCATCTGCCAAGCGACAGAAAGCATAAATGGCATACACTGCTTCAGCCTTATCTTTTGGCAGCTTCGAAAAAGCAAAATAAAAACTCTTGGACTGTTCTTTTATAATCTCTTCGCAGTAAGCATAGGCCTGATCTATGCCTGAAGAGTGTATCCGTTCTTTTTCGATACAAGCTCCTCCTCTAAAAAATATAAATGGTATAGAGAGTGTTCTTAAACTCTATTTCCATAACACTTGTCATTTACATTATTTAATTCATAGTAACATACTTCAAATATAATCAATATATGATACGCCACCAGGTATGTGTCAAGACTTTGGCGGAAACTTTTTTTCTAGAGATGGTAACTCTTCAATTTTAATATTAAAATGGCTCATTCTGTGTGTTTCATTACCCAAACATTTTCTTCAGTTGTCCCATTGGAC
>NZ_BAAGIR010000072.1:0-9690 GCF_054658155.1 Alkalibacterium sp. m-11 | reverse complement strand
TCTTTGGAAACTAAACTAGCAAAGGAACAACGCAAACTATCCAGAAGGAAAATACAAGCGCTCAAAGATGGTCGAAAATTATCCGAATCGAAGAACTATCAGAAGCAGCGCATCAAAGTTGCCAACATTCACGAAACTATCAAAAACAAACGCACCGACTACCTTCATAAAATCTCCACCGAGATTGTCAAAAACCACGACATAATCGGTATCGAAGATTTGTTGGTAAAGAATATGATGCTCAATCGAAAATTAGCTAAATCCATCTCAGAAGTAAGTTGGGCGGAATTTCGTACTATGTTAGAATACAAAGCCAAGTGGTATGGGAAAGAAATAATCGCTGTCGCACGGAACTTTCCTTCAAGCCAACTCTGCTCGGGATGCGGCTACCAAAACAAAGCCGTTAAGAATCTCGCTGTTCGCAAATGGGAATGTCCAGAATGTCATGCTCATCACGACCGGGATACTAACGCAAGCATAAATTTAAACCAGGAAGCATTGCGTATTTTAACTTCCAGAACTGTAGGGACTACAGAGTTAGCCTAATCAATATCCGACCAATAGGTGGGAGTTCTTAGGAATCTCCATCTTCAAAATCCCTTAGGATTTAAGGTGGAGTAGTTCAAGTAGATAGACTCAAGGTGAAAAATAGGGCTAGTCACCCCAACCGTCTTACAAAGAAAACAGATGACTTTGACACGGGGCTCAGAAGATGGATTTATCCTCCAACTTTTTTAAAAAAACAAGATTTTTTGAATAGAAAAAATCTCTTGCAACCATTGTATTTATAAGCCATTTGGTATAAAGTGAAGAGAGGGATTTTGTGAAACAAAAAACTGTTTCACGAGTGACTATAGAAAGGATTTTAGAGAATGACTCCAGAAGAATTTCAGTCTGAATTAACTAAGCGAGACATTCCTGTTACAGAAGAAAAGATGCATCAGTTTGAACGCTATCTGGAACTGCTTCAGGAATGGAATGAAAAAATCAATTTAACTGCAATAACTAAAAAAGAAGAAGTATACTTGAAACATTTTTACGATTCATTAACTGCAGGACTTTACGTAGATTTTAGCAAAGGGGTCCACAGTCTATGCGACGTAGGCTCAGGTGCTGGGTTTCCTAGTATCCCCCTTAAAATCATCTACCCGAATCTGCAGATCACCATTGTCGATTCATTGAAGAAACGAATCGGCTTTCTGGAAACTGTCGTCAACGAGCTGGGGCTGGAAGATGTTTATTTGTACCACGACCGGGCAGAAACATTCGGTCAGAATAAACAGTTCAGAGCCTCTTTTGATTTTGTGACGGCCCGCGCAGTAGCGCGTATGAGTGTCCTGTCAGAATTGTGTCTGCCGCTTGCTAAAAAAGGCGGAACCTTTATTGCCATGAAGGCCGCTCATGCACCGGAAGAACTGGATGAAGGACGCAAAGCGATCGGTCTGCTGGGCGGGAAAGTGAGAGATGATATCTCCTTTGAACTGCCTGAAGAGGCCGGGGAACGTCATATCATCCTGATCGACAAGACAAAGGAAACACCTAATAAATACCCGAGAAAACCCGGCACTCCGAACAAGAGTCCGCTGGTTTAATGACAACAGAAAGTATGGAGGAGTAGTATGGCACAGATTATAGCTGTCGCAAACCAAAAAGGCGGAGTGGGCAAGACAACGACAACTGTCAACCTAGGCGCCTCACTTGCCTATGCCGGCAAGAAAGTGCTTCTGATCGACATGGACGCACAGGGCAACGCAACCAGTGGCCTGGGTGTCCGTAAAGGTGAAGTCAACAAAGACATTTACGATGTTCTGATCAACGAAGAACCGCTTGAGGATGTCATTCTGTCATCAAGTCGCGAGAATTTGAGCATGGTCCCGGCAACGATTCAGCTGGCCGGGGCAGAAGTGGAACTGACGAGTCTGATGGCGAGAGAAACCCGTCTGAAGCGTGCAGTAGAAACGGTTGAAGATCAGTATGACTATATTCTGATCGACTGCCCGCCTTCTCTGGGGCACCTGACGATCAATGCCTTTACAGCAAGTGATTCTGTTCTGATCCCTGTTCAGTGTGAGTATTACGCTCTGGAGGGATTGAGTCAGCTTCTCAACACGGTCCGTCTGGTCCAGAAGCACTTCAATAAAGATTTGAAAGTAGAAGGCGTATTGCTGACGATGCTGGATGCCCGAACCAATCTGGGCCTTGAAGTCGTCAATGAAGTGAAGAAGTATTTTCGTGAAAAAGTCTATCAGACTATTATTCCAAGAAATATCCGATTATCCGAGGCACCAAGTTACGGCCTGTCCATTATCGATTACGACCTGAAGTCAAAAGGGGCAGAAGTCTACCAGGAACTAGCAAAGGAAGTGTTGGGTAATGGCTAATAAGAAAAAAGGCTTAGGCCGCGGCATCGATGCCTTGTTTGATGTGCCTGATTTTGAAGAGGAAGTCAGAAACAATGACGAACGTGTGGAAATGATCGAGTTGACTGAGATCCGTCCGAACCCTTATCAGCCGAGACGTCATTTTGACGAGGACGCACTGAATGAACTGGCAGCATCAATCAAAGTGTCGGGTGTCCTTCAGCCGATCATCCTTCGCAAGTCATCTGTGAAAGGCTATGAGATCATTGCCGGAGAGCGGCGCTTTAGAGCATCGAAGCTGGCTGGAAAAGATAGTGTCCCTGCAATCGTCAGAGAGCTGAATGAAGAAGTCATGATGCAGGTCGCGATTCTGGAAAACCTGCAGCGTGAAGATCTGACCTCTCTTGAAGAAGCAGAAGCGTACAACATGATGATGGATAAACTGTCCATGACTCAGGAAATGGTCGCTGAACGACTAGGTAAAAGCAGATCGTATATCGCTAACCATCTGCGTCTACTGTCCCTTCCGGAAGAAGTGAAGAAGCTTGTTCAGGAAGGTAAACTGTCCAATGGTCAGGCAAGAACACTACTGGGGCTTAAAGATAAGTCCAAGATCAAGAAGCTGGCACGCCGTGCGGTGAAAGAAAAACTGACAGTGAGGCAGCTGGAGCACCTTGTGGCAGAAGCTAATCAGAATCCGAAAAAGGACGGCAATAAAGACAATGCGCCCGTCAAGTCTGTTTACATCAGAAAGTCTGAAGAATTACTGACGGACAAGTTCGGCACAAGTGTCATCATTCGCGAAAAAGGCGAAAAAGGGAAGATCGAAATCGAATATGTATCCCCAGATGACTTGAACCGCATTCTTGAAGAACTGAATATCGACTTAAATTAGACTATTGAACCGACCGGCTGGATTTACTAGGACAGGAGGAAATCAAGTGGATAAAACATACGAGCTGCACGACAAAGTAGAAATGAAAAAGGCCCACCCGTGCGGGGTCAATAGATGGGAAATTATTCGTCTGGGAGCGGATATCCGTATTAGATGTACCGGCTGCGGCCATTTGGTTCTCATGCCCCGCCGTGAATTCGACCGCAAGATGAAAAAAGTACTGAAAGACTAGATTTTAACTCGAAAGACCATTATAGAAAGAGAAAGGTGAACATATACATGCCTTTAACAGCAGGAATTGTAGGATTACCCAACGTAGGAAAGTCTACGTTATTTAACGCAATCACTAAAGCAGGCGCAGAAGCTGCGAACTACCCTTTTGCAACGATCGACCCGAACGTCGGAATCGTTGAAGTACCGGACGAGCGTCTTGACCGTCTGGCTGAACTTGTTAACCCGGCGAAAGTCGTCCCGACAACATTCGAATTCACTGACATTGCCGGTATCGTCAAAGGAGCCAGTAAAGGGGAAGGTCTGGGGAATAAATTCCTGGCCAATATCCGTGAAGTGGACGCGATCTGTCATGTTGTCCGCTGTTTTGAAGATGACAACATCACTCACGTATCCGGACGCGTCAATCCGGCAGAAGATATCGAAACAATCAATCTGGAACTGGCATTGGCCGACCTGGAAGCCGTCGACAAACGAATCGAACGTGTCAGAAAACAAGCTAAATCCAAAGATGCAGACGCTGTCGCACTTCTGGCAGTTCTTGAAAAAATCAAACCCGTTCTTGAAGAAGGAAAGCCAGTCCGCGTACTGGACTTTACTAAAGAAGAACTGCCGATCCTTCGCTCGCTGTTCTTGCTGACAAGCAAGCCGGTCCTGTATGTAGCTAACGTAGCTGAAGAAGAAATTGCAGATCCGGAAAGCAACCAGTACCTGCAGACTGTCCGCGAGATTGCTCAGGAAGAAGGCGCGGAAGTTGTTGCCATTTCAGCGGCGATCGAAGAAGAGATAGCTGAACTGGATGATGAAGAAAAAGCTATGTTCCTTGACGATCTGGGTGTAACTGAGCCTGGACTGAACAAGCTGATTCGTTCATCTTATGACCTGCTTGGGCTGGCTACATTCTTTACTGCTGGACCAAAAGAAGTTAGAGCATGGACATTCAAAAAAGGAATGAAGGCACCTCAGACTGCCGGCGTTATTCATACCGATTTCGAAAGAGGATTCATTCGTGCTGAAACGATAGCCTTTGAAGATTACAATGAACTAGGTAGTGAAAAAGCTGCTCGTGAAGCAGGAAGACTGAGAGCAGAAGGAAAAGACTACGTGGTCCAGGACGGAGACGTTATCTTGTTCCGCTTTAACGTGTAGGGAAGAGAGGAAACAGAACACATGCCGAAGAAAAAAAATACGGTTGAACAGGAACCGGAAGTGACTCTTGAAGATAAAAAGAGAGAAAACGACGCCTTGTTCGATCAGTTAACAAATAAAAACAGAGAATACATGATGACACTGAACCGCAAGCTGGACGATGCGGGTTTTCCTGAAGACAACAAGACTTTAGTGTTTAATGACATGCTGAAAAATATTGTCTCCCAACAGGCAAATCACCTGACAGCTCGCAAACTCTACGGTACGGCTACAGACCAGGCGAGATACTTGACTGAAAGCGACCATGCAGATATGACTGGTCCGATTGAACGTTCCGAATCATGGAAAATCTACCTTGACGGGGCCCTTCTATTAGGTGGGATGTTTGCCGTCATTACTGGGATTTCATATCTTGTAGGGAATCAGGAAGCGGGACTCGGACTAATTACAATGATTCTAAACTTCCTTCTTGGTGGACTGGCTGTTATGGTCATCACTAAGTATGCCCCTCAACCAGGTGTTAAAGGTGGATTCATCAAGTACATCGTGGCGACGACGATCACCATGCTTACCTGGATCATCCTGATGGCGTTCGGAACGGCCATGCTGCCTCAGGCGTTGAATCCGATGATACCGGGGTCTATTACACTCGTTATAGGGGTAGTAGCCTTCGCAGCAAAATGGTACCTGAAGAAAAAACTGAATATTCAAGGTACACTTATTTAAGCTGCATCCTTGCTGGGATGCTTAAGTTGTGTATTGAACCGCCGGACTTCTCTGTATTTTGGAGAAGCTGGCGGTTTTTTGTGGTGCGTAAAGTCAAAGGCTGATGCGGGCGTGAGGGTCAGCGGTAAAAACATAAATGATGATTGTTCTTTCTTTATGAAAATAGGTTTATCTGAAAAATTGATAGTCCAGCTTTGTGTCTACAGTCATTAGAAGGAATCAAATTAATTTGAGTTAGGATTCGCCATATAACTTCTGATTATGATACAATGATAAAACAACGATTAAATTATTCTAATATAATCATTCGGAGGGAATTTACATGACAGATAATACAACAACACAGTTGATTCAACACGTAGTAGATCACGTGATATCAGAAGACAAGGAAGCATTGGCTCAATGGGGAGACAGCCGTGATCAATGGGTTCAGATGGGTGGAGACCTGCTCAAGGGCATCGACAAAGTAATATCAAGTGACCTGCGCATCATCAAGGATGATGGATCGATCGGTACATACCCGGCATTTCGTGTCCAGCACAACAATGCCTGCGGATACTACAAAGGAGGCATTCGTTTCAGTACGGGTGTACACCAGTCAGAAGTAGAAACACTGGCTATGCTGATGACACTGAAGAATGCTCTGCATGATCTTCCTTATGGTGGAGGAAAAGGTGGCGTGCATATCAATGTACGCGAACACTCCAAGCGTGAGCTGAAAGAAGTCAGTAAAGCATTTGTACGCATGCTGCAGAATCAGATCGGCCCGTACAAAGATATTCCGGCTCCCGATGTGGGAACTGGGGAAGAGACGATGGACTGGATGACGGAGGAGTACAAGGTGCTGCATCCGAACCAGCCGTTCATCAACACTTTCACCGGAAAAAGCATTGCCAATGGCGGGACTAAAGGCCGCGCTGAATCGACAGGAATAGGGACTTTCCTGAGCTACTACTATTTAGTCGAAGCAGTTTTGAGTGGAAGTCTGTCGGTCAATGAAGACCATACTGAACGTAAGGAAACGGTCAAAGCCATTGGGGAAAAAGATAATGTGATCGTCGCTGTCCAAGGCTTCGGAAACTTGAGTCGGGCTGCAGCCATTGAGGCAGCCAACTGTGAGATGAAACACACGGTTATAGCAGTGTCTGACAGCCGTGCGACTATTTACAATGAAACTGGGCTGGATGTAGAGAAACTGGCTCCATTTAAAGAAACGAATGATCGTCTGCCGAATGCAGAAGAACTCAAGGAGCTAGGAGTAGAAGGAGAAGTCAGGGACCCTGACGCGGTATTGACGCTTGACTGTGATGTTCTGATTCTAGGTGCAATTGAAGACCAGATTACGTCTGAGAACCAGGCCGACATAAAAGCCGCTATCCTAGTAGAAGGCGCAAATGGCCCGATTACTAAAGAAGCAAATGAGTACCTGGAATCTAAAGGAAAAGTCATCATTCCTGACGTTCTGGCCAATGCCGGAGGAGTAACCGTATCCTATCTGGAGTGGGTTCAAGGCTTCACAAATGATGCAAAATCTAAAGAAACGATTCTTAAAGACATGAGCGACCGTATGAAGAATGTGAGTTACCGTGTCTATAATGCCTACTTCTCATCAGAAAGTGATGTCACTATGCGCTTCCTGTGCTATAAACTGGCCTTTTTAAGAGTGATCGATTTGATGAAACGTTCCGGAAAAATCAGTTAAACTGGAGAGGTGACAGATGAAAAAGCTGCTGCTTACTGGTGCGGCCGGTCGAATCGGTTCCCGCCTGATTGAAGATTTAGTAGACCAGTACGACCTGACAGCTGCCGACAAGGACTGTACCACCATTGCTGAATGGAAAGATAGAGGGTGTCGTCTAGTGACATTTGATGTGACAGACCTGTCCGATTGTCGCCAACTTTGCGGAGGAATGGACACGGTGATTCATCTTGCCGGAAATCCGTCGCCATTCGCCAAGTATGATGAACTGAAAGGGGTCAATATCGACGGCACCTATAATATGATGCAGGCCGCGAGCGAACAGGGAGTCAGTCGGCTGATCTTTGCCAGCAGTATTCATGCCGTAAAAGGCTATGCTGCTGATGAGCAGGTCAAAACGACGAGCCCGGTCCGGCCGCCGGATCTGTACGGGGCAAGCAAAGCATTTGGTGAAGCGATCGGCCATTACTACGGAACCGAAACTGACATGGAAGTCGTTGCGATCCGAATTGGCGGCTACCGGTCACTGGAAGTCATGAAGGATAACGGTGAGGAGCCGGACATGCGTGAACGCAGCACATACATCAGTAAACGCGACCTGAATCAGCTGATACAAAAGTGTGCAGAAACGACTTTAGATAAGCCCTTCATAATTGTGCATGGCTTGTCTGACAATACCTTTAAATTTATGGACTTGACCGATACGAAAGAGAAAACAAGGTATGCGCCAGTGGATAATGGCTTTGATTTTCAATAGGATCAAAGTCCTGCGTTAATTAAGGCCTATGCTCCTGTTCCAGCTTCAACAACTGGGTTTTCATGTCTAAGCCACCTCTGAATTTTCTTGGAGCTGAAGACTTCGGCACAACACGATGACAAGGATAAACAATAAGTAGCGGGTTCTTACCAATTGCTGTCCCGACAGATCGGGCAGCTTTGGGTGAGAGCCCATTTTTTTCAGCCAGCTGACCATAAGTGATCGTCTCTCCGTATGGAATAGTAGCCAGACTTCGCCATATTTTCTTCTGATAATCCGTTCCATTTTGAACAACCGGTACATCGATGGACCGTGACTGGCCTGACAAATAAGACTGGAAGGCTTCGGCGTATGGCCGTAGTTCAGCTTCATTTTTTTCAATAGAATGGTCTGGGTAATGAACAGCCAGCCAGCTCAGACATTCTTCCTCTGAAGCAGGCATGGAGCCGACAAAACACAAGGCTTCATCAGTTGAAGCGATATAGAACTGCCAATCCTCGAATGAGAATAAGCTATAAAATGTTTTGGACATTGGAATCTTAATCCTTTCTGTTTCTTGATTTCAGGGGTATCGATATAAGAAAAGCCATCAGGCGATTTGAATAATTATTCAACCAATGGAAGATTAATCAGACTAACCGTTTGATGACTTTGTGTGCTTTATTTACTTATTTAGACTTCCTGCGTTTCTTTCAGGGCGTCCTTTATTTTTTTCATGACCAGTTCCTGATGACCTGGCAGCTCGAGATTGATTTCATCGATATCAATTACTAGAGTAGGGCTCTTGTCATATGAGGCAAACCAGTCGTCGTATCGGCTATGAAGCTTCTTGTAGTAATCGAGCAGTTCTGGATTCCCTTCGACCTGTTCAAACGGACGCCCACGCTTCTGGATGCGCTCCAGATGTGTATCCAGTGATCCCCTAAGATAAATTAGCAGATCCGGACCTTTTTTCGGCATGCCGTCAATTTCTTCCATCATGTTATCAAGTAAATCAGTGTATAAAGACATTTCCGCTTCACTCATATTCCCTTGTTCGAAGTTGATGCGAGTAAATAAGGCATCTTCATAGATCGAACGGTCCAGTACATTATGGCGATGCACCAGAGCCTGCTTGATGCTTCTGAAACGTGTATTCAGAAAGAAAATCTGCAAAGAAAATGCCCATCTTTTCGGGTTGTCATAAAACTTCTCCAGAATCGCATTATCTTTTACCTGCTCATAAAACGCCGTACTATCTAATTCTTCTGAGATTAGAGTGGTATATGTACTTTTTCCAGCTCCAATCATCCCTGCTAAAACAATCACAGACATTGTGGCTCCTTCCAACACATCCTTTATTTTCATCTTTTCTATCATACCACAGAAGACTGGTCCCGACATCCACTCCTTGCGAATAGAAATAAAACACCTGAAAAATTGTGATAAAGGTGTGAAAGATCAGATTTGCACCAGTCAGTATGGTCAAATCGATATCCTTCATGTTTGAGCGGTTGACTAGCAAATAAAAAGTGTGTAAGCTGTTAAGTGAATAACCCCTAGGGGTATAAAAAGTAATTTAAAGGAGCTTGAATGTGTCTACATTAACAGCAAATCCCATGTTCAGTCCACTCGTGACTCTGATTCTGGGAATAGGTTTATGGTTCGGTTTGACCGACAGCAGTCTTGATGAAAAGAAAAAAATACTGTCGGTATTTATTGACAGTATATTATACTTTGTCATTCTCCTGTTCGGAATCAATATTATGGTTAGGGTGTCAAAACCTAACCGGTTTACTACTTTTCCTTGTTAACAGTGCGATTTTGCCCGCTCTTTTGGTATAATAGACGTATCAAAATGCTGACGGAGGGTGCTATCATGTCGTTTAAACCA
>NZ_BAAGIR010000071.1:0-9799 GCF_054658155.1 Alkalibacterium sp. m-11 | reverse complement strand
GAGCCCTCGTCTTAACTGCACGAAAATTAGTGCGTCTGGTGTTTGCACTCCTAAGCGATCACCAACTCTATATCGCAAGATCGGAGGCGATAGAGTCTTAAGAGAAACTATTTCTTAAGGACGACTAACCGAAGATATAAACCGAACGTATTTTCGAATACGTGGCGGTTTAGTTCAGTGCACCCTTTTTTATGAAAATAGGTTGTCATTTTATAATCTATTCTCTTGACTTAACACCATAATGCTTAATAGATACAAATTTTAGTGATCTGCTATCTTCCGATAATGAATGTCATTTCTACTTCACAGACCTTCTTGCCATCCACGTATGCGACACCTTTACCGATTCCAGCATACTCTTTAAGCTTGACGATATCTACTTTTAATTCAAGCACATCTCCAGGAACTACTTTTTTCTTGAATTTAACTTTGTTCAGTCCACCGAGATAGGCTGTCTGAGACTTGAACTGATCCAGTTTTAAAAGCGGGATCGATCCAGCCTGTGCCAGACTCTCAACAATGAGTACACCTGGCATGACTGGTTCTCCCGGGAAGTGTCCTTGGAAAAACTCTTCATTGATCGTTACATTTTTTATTGCGGTGACATGTTCACCTGGAATCAGCTCTGTCACTTTGTCAATAAAGTAGATCGGGTAACGATTGGGAATCAGTTCCTGAATTTCTTTGATGTTCATAGTAGTCATAAGTAGTCTCCTTTAATTTGGCTTGATTTTGATCAGTGACTGATTGAATTCGACAGGCTGTCCGTCTTCGATCATTATTTGGCTGATCGTTCCGTCTACGTCACTCTTGATTTCATTCATGACTTTCATCGCTTCGATGATACAGATGGTCTGACCTTTTGATACTGCATCGCCTTCACTGACGAATGGTGGGGCATCAGGTGAAGAAGACAGGTAGCCTGTCCCTACTATGGGCGCCTTCAGTTCATGAAGATCTTCATCTGGTGCGATCTCTTGTGGCGCGGACTGCGCAGCAGTTTCCTCTTCTGACGAGGGTGAGAATTTCCTTGCAGGTTCTGCCTGATTGTTAGGCTCCACCTGATCTTGGGTCTGCACGACACCACCAGCACCATACGTTTTTCTTTTACTCAATTTTAAGGAGATGTCGTCATTTTCCATCTCGAACTCATAAAGAGATGACCGGTCGATGTGATCGATCAGCTCTTTCAGCTGTTCAAAATTCATTCCTTATCCTCCCATTTCTTGAAGCAGGTAACGGCGTTATGTCCACCAAACCCTAAAGAGTTATTTAATGCATACTGAATTGCTTTTTCTCTTGGCTGATTGCTGACATAATCCAGGTCGCAGGCTTCGTCAGGTGTGCTTAGATTGATTGTCGGTGGAAGTATTCCTTCCTGAAGTGCTTTAATGGATGCGATCGCTTCGATCGCCCCTGCACCTCCAAGTAAATGACCTGTCATGCTTTTAGTACTTGAAACAGCGACACTCGCAGCTGCTTCATCACCTAATGCCAGTTTGATGGCCTCGGTTTCTGAAGAGTCATTGGCAGGTGTAGATGTTCCGTGTGCATTGATATAGCCAATATCTGCAGCTTCGATTCCAGACTCTTTAATAGCCTGCTTCATGGCTCTTGCAGCACCTGATCCGTCTGGAGAAGGGGCAGTCATGTGGAAACTATCTCCAGTCGCACCGTAACCTGTAATTTCAGCATATATTTTCGCCTTGCGTTTCAAAGCAGAAGACAGGCTTTCAAGTACAAGAACTCCTGCACCTTCACCCATGACGAATCCATGACGATTCTTGTCGAAAGGTGTTGAAGCAGCATTAGGATCTTCATTAGTTGATAATGCATTCAGCGCAGCAAAACCTGACATACCGATTTCATTGATGCTTGCCTCAGCTCCACCAGCCAGCATGATGTCGGCATAGCCGTGCTTGATATTTCTATATGCTTCTCCAATTGAATTGTTTCCGGATGCACAGGCTGTGACGATTGAGAGATTCGGGCCTTTTGCTCCAGTTGCTATGGAGATATTTCCCGCAACCATATTTCCAATTGCCATAGGAACGAAAAAGGGAGCAACACGGTCCAGTCCTTTTTCATGCATTTTGATGATCTGGTCCTGCATGGCATTCAGTCCGCCAATTCCTGAACCGACAATGACTCCCATGCGATCGGCATCAATTTCATCCATGTCGATTTCACTATCTTTCACTGCTTCAAGAGCAGCCGCTACGCCATACTGCGAAAATGGGTCCATACGCTTAGCCAGTTTTCTGTCCATGACTTTCTTAGCTTCAAAGTCTCGGACTTCTCCGGCAACATGAACATTGATTGCCTCTCCATCGAATTTGGTCAGCGGCCCTATGCCGTTTCTTCCATTTTTCAGTCCATCCCAAAATTCTGCTACTGAATTGCCAAGCGGCGTAATCGCCCCAAGACCAGTAATTACTACTCTTTCCATTCTCAGCCTCCTAAACTATTTACCCGTTCATTACCATTCCACCATCAACGTGGAAAACTTGTCCGGTAATATACTTCTGATTACTTAAAAACCCTGCCAGCTCAGCTACCTCTTCAGCTTTACCAAGGCGGTTGAGAGGAATAGTCATCAGAGCTTTCTCTTTTACTTCATCGGTCAGCTGATCGGTCATATCCGATTCAATGAAGCCAGGTGCGATGGCATTAACCAGCACGCCTCTTGGAGCCAGCTCCTTGGCCAATGATTTGGTCAATCCGATTACACCGGCCTTACTCGCAGCATAGTTCGCCTGTCCGACGTTTCCAGCTACTCCGACAACACTGGACATATTGATGATATGCCCTGAGCGCTGCTTGAGCATCACTTTAGCCGCTTCTTTAGATGTATAGAACGTGCCTTTCAAGTTCACATCAAGCGTGGCATCAAAATCATCATCAGACAACCTGATTGCCAGATTGTCACGTGTGATCCCTGCATTATTCACTAGAACATCTACAGACCCAAAGTGTTTTCTAGTGTCCTTGATCAGCTTTTTAGCAAAGGCCGAATCGCTGATGTCCCCATTGATAACATGGACAGTCCCGTCGAAAACGTTGAAGTAATCCATCAGATCATCTGACAGGTCTTTTCGTCCGTTAACAACGACATTATGCCCTCTATTAAGAAAGAAGGCTGCGATCGCTTTACCGATTCCTCTGGTGCTTCCTGTTACTATGATTGTTTTTTTATCCATATTACCCCTACTATCCACTCGATTTTTCCAGTAATTTATTCAATTGACTAGGCTTTTCGACATTCGACGGTTTAAAGCTTTTATCAATTGCTTTGATAAATGACTTTAAAGTTTTTCCAGGTCCGACTTCGATAAATCTCTCTACCCCATCTTCAGCCATAATCCGAATCATCTGTTCAAAACGGACAGATGAAGTCATCTGTTCAGTGAGAAGATGAGAAATCGCCCCTGAATCAGGATAAGCACTGGCTGTCACGTTAGAATAGACCGGGATAGTTAACGGGTTGAATGTCTGCTGAGACAGGACTTCAGAAAATTCCTGAGCTGCTGGTTCAAGCAGTTGAGAATGAAAAGGTCCGCTGACATTCAGTTCAACTACACGTTTCGCCCCACGTTCTTCGGCCAGCTTCATCGCCTGCTCCACACCTTCTGCTGTTCCAGAAAGAACAAGCTGACTTGGCGTATTATAATTTGCTACGGTCACATAGTTATTTTCAGTGACTGAGGTACAGATCGATTCAACTGCTTCTGCATCCAGTCCTATGACCGCAGCCATTTTTCCTTCTCCGTCAGGAACAGCTTCTTCCATAAGACTTCCCCTCTTGTGGACAAGTCTGACTGCTTCTTTGAACCCTATGCCTCCTGAAGCGACAAGCGCACTGTATTCTCCCAGACTAAGTCCTGCTGAACAATCCGGATGAATGCCTTCTTCGCCCATGACTGCAGCAATAGCATGACTGACTGTCAGAATAGCCGGCTGAGTATACGGAGTGAGATGTATCTTCTTTTCATCGTTAAAGCAAATTTCAGCAAGATCGAGATCCAATGCCTCACTGGCTTGATCAAATATAGCGCGGGCAGATGCATAAGTGTCGTAGAATTCTTTTCCCATGCCCAGATACTGCGCACCCTGCCCACTAAAGACAAATGCAGTTTTCACGAAAAACTTCCTTTCATATAACTGATAAATGAGTAAGTCGCCATTTGTTTGAATATCAAAGTATTAGACTGAAGCTTACACATCAATTAAAGACGACTGGGTGAGCTGTCAGCTCTTTGTATTCACTCATCAGCTCCTGAATGATCTCCTCACAACTCTGTTCTTTCGATACCAGACCGGCAATCTGACCGGACATAAATGATCCACCATCCTTATCACCTTCAATAACCGCTTTTCTTAAAGCGCCCTTACCAAGCTCTTCAAGACGTGAAAAATCCGGATGCTCATCACTTGTAATTTCTTTTTCTACTTTCAGATATTCTTTTGTGAGTTTGTTTCTAAGTACACGTACAGGATGACCTGTGATCATACCAGTTACGACGGTATCAATGTCTCTCGCCTTAATAATGCGCTCCTTGAATTTTTCATGAGCAATACTTTCATAAGCGACTACAAACCGTGTACCCAATTGTACCGCAGACGCTCCCAGCATAAATGCGGCAGCCATTCCCCGGCCATCTGCTATACCTCCAGCTGCTATTACTGGAATATGAACTGCATCAACGACCTGAGGAACTAGTGTCATGGTTGTCAGTTTTCCAATATGACCTCCAGCTTCCATCCCTTCACAGATGATTGCATCTGCACCTTCTTTTTCCATCCGTCTGGCCAGTGCAACGGAAGCAACTACAGGGATCACAGTAATACCTGCATCCTTGAACTTTTTCATATATCGTCCAGGACTGCCCGCTCCAGTTGTCACGACTTTTATGCCTTCTTCGCACACAACATCGACGACATCATCAACATAGGGTGACAGCAGCAGGACATTCATACCAAATGGTTTGTCTGTCATCTTCTTAGTTTCTTGAATGATTTTTCTGACATACTCACCTGGTTCATGCCCGGCTCCAAGCATGCCCAGTCCGCCTGCATTTGAGACGGCTGCTGCTAGACTTGGAGTGGCAACCCATGACATCGCTCCTTGTATGATGGGATATTTAATTCCAATTTGCTCTAATAAGGGCTGATTCATCTAGGAGCTCCTTCCTGTTAAATTAAGATTCGATTTGACCTTCAACATATTTTACTAGATCTTCTACAGTTGTCAGACCCTCTTCAGATTCTATCTTGATGTCAAATTCGTCTTCGATATCATTTATGATCTGGAACAGATCCAAGCTGTCTGCTTCAAGTTCTTCTCTAAAGTTCGTTGAGAGTTGTACTTCGCTTTCTTCTTTGTCCAGCTGATCTACGATAATTTCCTGAATTTTTTCAAAAGTTGTCATTTATAATTCCTCCGATTAGTTCATTAGTTTTTTAGTTTGTATCATTAGTTTATTTCCAAGAGTAGCGTTCCCCAGGTTAATCCCCCGCCGAAGGCACTCAAGATGATTTTCTGTTTTTTTCCATTCAACACTTTTTTTTCTTTTGCAAGCTCGTCCAATAGTATCGGTAGACTGGCTGCAGATGTGTTCCCGTAATTCTGAATGTTCATTGGAAATGTCTCGACAGGACGCTTCAGTTTCCTGGCAACAATTTCTATGATGCGTGCATTTGCCTGATGAAGAAGAAAATAATCAATGTCTTCTATGTCAGTCCCGCCGGCTTCAATAACCTTTTGGATACTGTCCGGAATCGAGCGAGTGACAAAGTTGAAGATCTCTCTTCCATCCATAGTCAGGTAACTGACTGATTTGTCTGACTGTACAAGAGGATTATCCACCTGTCTATTCCCAGATGTCAGTGCCTCTCCTTTATCTCCATTTGCATGAAGATCTTCAGATATAAACTGATCAGACTCATCTGTCTTACCTATCAGGACTCCTGCTGCTCCATCACCGAAAAGTACTGCCGTCTTTCTGTCTGTCCAGTCGATCTCTTTTGACATGACCTCTCCGCCAAGCACTAAGGCATAGCTGTAGGGAGCATGTCTGAGTATTTTTTCTGCTGTAGATAGCGCGTAGACAAAACCTGAGCAGGCTGCGTTCATATCGAATGCCATCGCCTGACCCGCTTGAATCGCTGACTGTACTTTACTGGCAACAGATGGAGACTGCCCATCAGGTGACATTGTCGCAACAATAATCAGTCCGATTTCATCAGCATCGATATGACTACCTTCTAGCACATCATGCGCAGCTTTGACGCACAAGTCACTCGTGTTGTCTCCACGAGATAAGTAACGGGATCGGATACCTGTCCGTTTGACAATCCATTCGTCAGACGTATCCATCCAGCTCGTCAAATCATGATTAGACACACGATGAGGTGGGATATATTTCCCAGTTGAATATATTTTTACATGGGTCTTGTCCATCACTCCGGTAACTGCTCCTTTGTCCGCTCAAGAAAGCTGTGAAGATTCAACAAGCCTTTCATCAGCACTTCAGCTTCTTCTTCGCTCATTTCCGTTAGCGTTTCTCTGACCATGTCTCTATGAAACTTGTCATGAAGACGATAGAGCAGGCGGCCTTGCTTTGTCAGCGCCAGCTTGACGACTCTTCGGTCTTTCTCGCTTCGGACGCGGTTCACATAGCCTTTACGGACTAAGTTGTTGACCGAGACTGTAAGCGTACCTACAGTAATCCCAAGCTTCTTAGCCACTTCACTGGTTGTGTGCTCCTGATACATGCCAATTGCATCAATGGTATGCATTTCTTTGATCGATACATCCTTGAACTGACTGGTCTGGAGTGTCCGTTCTTCAATCATCAGCACATCGTTGAAAATAGATACCAGGTACCCGTTTATTTCATTGATTTTTGGATCCACATCATCTCCTCCTATTCGTTTAGTCGATATTGTTTGATTATCAAACTATTTGACAATCAAAATACTAACTTAGTTTGGAAAAACTGTCAAGATTAAAATAATGATTTATATGTGAAGGCAGTTTTGAAAGTTTTGTTGATAGCGCTATCATTACTGGTTGGAACGGTCTCCTTATTCTTATGTTTTTTGTATGATTTTTTACTGCCTGTTTAACTTCTTAAGTCAAATTTCTGCGGTGACCCTTTTACACTTCCTCAATTCGGGGTGTATAAAAGCAAAAAAGACCATCCTAGGACGGCCTTTTTTGATAGTTGCTTATTCTTCATCCACTTGATTTTTAAATCCTTCAATATCTTTAAAGTTAACGACCGTTTTTTCTTCAACCAGATCACGCATTCTTTCAGCAGAATGATTCCAGTTGATACGGACGATGGCACTGTTTGTAAGAAGTTTTTCAATAATTCCTTCCATTGGTTCGTCTCTAAATGAAAAGATAATTTCATCCCCAACATCCGGTCTTAAATTTTCTTTGATCGTTTCAATAATGTCGACTGCTTCTTTATAAGGTAAATCTAATAAATTAGCAATTCGGGAGTTGCTGGCACCTTTACGAAGTTCCGTTTCAACCAATTGCTGGACTTCCGCAGTGATCTCTTCTTTAGCCACTTTCATCCCCTCAATTCTTCATTAAGATATTATACTCCTTTAATCATTATACCATAAGAGTATTATGAAAGCGAATAAAGGTTGGCCCTAGTTAAGTGTCCTGTAAGCTGACTGCTTTATACCCGACTTTTTTTAGGGTGTTCTGTAAAGTTTTTATTTCTTCTAATGTGCATTCTTCAAAAATTTCAGCTATTTTATCTGCATGCTTAGGAAATATTTCCTTCATCAGAGTATGCCCTTCCTGCGTGAGCTCGCAGAAGGTGACTCTTCTGTCAAACTTATCGGCTACTCTATCGACAAATCCTTTTTCCTCTAGTCTGTCAACGACATATGTGATGCTGCTTGAAGCTAACAGGATCTGTTTTCCGATCATCTGTATTGGTTGACGTCCTTTATTGAATAGAAGTTCAAGTACTGAAAACTCGGTTGCATTCAATCCATAAGATGCCATATCATTTTTTACTACTTTTTCTACACTTGAAGATGCTTTAAGCAAAATTGTCAATGCTTTAAGCTGGTCTCTATTGTCATTCATCTTTCTCACCACCTAATAAGGTAAATACTTTTCTAGTGGGTATGGCAGGGTCACATTTTCAGTTTTTTACTCCTGACTATTGTCCTAGATTATGTCCATGGCAGAAATTTTCAGTTCAGGATATTGACACATTAGGATGCGTTCTTACATGAGTATTTTAAATTATGACAAGACTATCCGAAACTCTTCAGCTGTTCATTCTCAACCCATAAATTCATAACTGACGATTCCTGCTGATTTGTCATTCAAATTATGATACATAAAATCTAATGCGTTTGTCAACACGCTGGTCATTCAGTAATTATGTTCCGGAGTAATAGTAATAGCAATATCCAACCATTTTATTCGTTTATCTTGTCGGGTCCTTTTTTTCTGTGCCATGAGGTCATCTGTTAAAGACGGCAATACGGGGTCTTCTAAAGGTGGTAATTGAATGATTTGATAACATTCAACTCATTACTGGCTTCAAGGTATTTCTTTGCATTATCCAGCCCCACTCCAGTTTCCATGACATTACTCCTCTTGCTTTCCACTAGTTTATCACACGTAAATCAGAATTTTATAATAACACACCTTATTATACTTCGTTACTGTGCATATCTCTGAATAACTTACTGTAATGATAAAATGCACTGATTTGAAAGATACTCGCTACGCCTACCAGAAGAACTACGGTGCCCTCAGTCAGTGTTGGGAAAAAAACAGCAATGAACATAGTGAAGTAAAAGACGATCGTAGCAACTTTACCCGGCCAGATCGATCCATCCAGTGTTTTCTGTTTTTTATACAGCCGGATGTTTTCTACAAACATATAAGTTTCCTTCACCAGGAAAAGAATAAATAGAAAGAGAAACACCGGCCACTTAAACATTAGAACGGCAACGACTGCCACCTGGGTCAGTTTATCGGCAACAGGATCAAGAAGCTGTCCGATTTTTGTCCCCTGATTAAAGCGTCTTGCTATAAACCCATCCACAGCATCAGTCAGTCCGGACAAAACCAGAATACCCGTCGCGTACACATATTCACCATGGGATTCAGCAGACATATAAGCAATTACAAAATACGGAATAAGTATTAACCTGAAATATGACAATATATTTGGAATAGTGAACCAGTCTTTTGCGTTCATCTGTCCTCATCCTCCCGTCGAATATGGGTACCGCTCATTTATTTTTTAATCCGGATTATCATGGGCAATTTGAAATGGAATAATATTCTCTAAAATGATGCCTGTCCATTCACTTGTCAGATCAAATGACCTGATTTGTACTATTTTAGTATACTTAATTTGACCGGTAATAGCAATTTAGAATCGAGTAGGAGATAAATGATTAATTCATTTATCGTCCTCTCACACCACCGTACGTACGGTTCCGTATACGGCGGTTCAATATCTTAAGTAAGCAGACTCTGCTAGGTCTCGTAGTGAAACTACGTTCCACCGGTAGAGTCTTTTCGTTGTAAGCACCCAATGAACTTCAGGTGTTTTTGACAGTCTCCAGTATTTCTTTCTGGAGTAACCAATGCGTTTAGCACTGTCCATATCTAGGCCTAAACGCATTAATCTGCTAATCTTAGTACGTGGATTTTTCCATCTTTTTAAAATGAGTTGCCTGATACGGTGATGGAGCCATTGCTCCACTTTCGTTACGAAGGTTTTGATGAAACCTGTGCCGAAAT
>NZ_BAAGIR010000070.1:0-9826 GCF_054658155.1 Alkalibacterium sp. m-11 | reverse complement strand
GGAAATGAGATGGTTCCTGTTTACTATAAGAGTATTCACGGTATCGTCTACGATAATTCAGAACTGAAAAAGTAATGGCTACGCACTATCCCAAAAGGGCGAAGGCGTAGCCGAAGCTTTTTTTATGGTCAGTATATTATCTTTGGATCTCCACACTTCCGAATTGTACAACGATTTTGATTAGTGTAAAATAACTAAGAAGAGAACGGACAAAATATTCATATACTAAGAAAAGGAACGTGACATTATAAATATGAATAATTTAGGTTTATTAAATATCTTAGGGAATATTATTAATGAAGGGGACACCAATAGCGATTATGCGATTACAAAATATATCCTAGAAAATATTTCACATTTAGAAAATCTCACGGTTTACCAAATTACAGAAGAAGCCTTTGTGTCACGATCGTCGATACGAAGGTTCTGTCAAAAGATTGGGTACGATAATTTCAGTGAATTAAAAAAGTCGTTGACGGATATTATTTATCCTTCTAATATTCATTTACGAGAGTTTGAGCCGAATCTAAGTTACCGCTCGAAATTAAATGATGAATTAAAAGCGATGATTCATGGTTTAAACGAAAGTGTTTCAAATGACCATGTTGAATATTTAGCCGAATTAATGTATAAACACGAGAATGTGATTTTTCTAAATGCGAATAACACGAGTCCGAACTTAATTAAATTCCAACAAGAATTATTTTATGCTGGGAAGACGGTTCGCATTATTGATAACCATCAAGGCTTAACTTGCACCAATGAACTTTTAAAAGATGAGAATGTCTTGTTAATTGTAGTTTCAGTGTCCGGTGTCTTTGCGGAAGCTGTGAAAGAAATGATTATTAATCTAAAGGGAGAAAAGATATTAATCTCAGCAAACCGTTCAAAAGATTTAGCTTATTTATATAATGATGTCTTTTATATTAGCAACCAGGACATCGTTGAGGATAAACTGGGACTTCTAGGAAAGTACGGCATCACTTATTTATTTGATTTAATTTCGCAATATTATATTTATAACTTTCATCGAAAATAATAAAAGTTGAGGATTTTTAAGGCAATCGTTCATAAATTGAACCATTGTCTTTTTTTATTGCCCGTATACTATAGTCAGACAAGTCAACAGGGGAACAAAACGACATGGAGGTATAGTATGAGGGAATATGCAGAAGTTTTTAAAGAAAAAGACTTTCTGTGGGGTTCTGGAACAGCAGCTTATCAATGTGAAGGTGGATGGGATGCGGATGGGAAAGGTCTCGGAGAATGGGATTACTTCAACCACAACAGCCCACTAAATTTACATGATGAAGATGGGGATGTGGCAAGTGATTTTTACCACCGCTACAAAGAAGATATTGATTTGATGGTTGCGGGGAATCAAAATACTTATCGCTTTTCAATTTCGTGGGCACGCATTCTTCCAAATGGAACAGGCGAGATTAATCAAAAAGGACTCGACTTTTATAATAATGTGATTGATTATTGTTTAGGAAAAGGCGTGGAACCAAATGTAACCCTTTTCCATTATGACCTACCCTTAGCGTTAGCTAAAAGAGGTGGCTGGTTAAATAAGGATATCATTTATGACTTTAATGCTTATGCCAAAATTGTCTTTGAAGCTTTTGGTGACCGTGTGAAATTATGGTCGACAATTAATGAACCACGCTACTATAGTTACTGTACAAATATGGCAGGAAATTACCCGCCGAATCGTCAAAAGGATGTACAGTCATACTTTCAGTATCAATATAACTTGATGTTGGCAAGTGCGAAGGCAATCAAAACATTCCGCGATTTAGGAATTGATGGAAAGATTGGTATCGTGCATGACAATGGGAGTGTCGAGCTTGATCCCGATACAAAAGATAAAGATTTCGTCTATAATACCGCCGATTTCTTTTACAACCGCATGATTTTAGTTCCTGCATTAGAGGGGAAATTGCCGGATGAGTTAGAGGAAATGAAAAAGCATTTCAACTTCTTACTTTATCATGATCCCGAAGATGAAGAGATTTTCAAAGAAGGTATTGGGGATTATTTAGGTCTGAATTTATACAACCGTCAATATGTGAAGGATTGGGAAGAAGGGGAAACGGAAGTCTTTCACAATAACAAAGGGGCAACAAGCGAGAGTCTTGAAGGAATTCGTCTAGCAGGAATATTTGAAAATTCATTTGATAAAGAAGTGAAAAGAAATCAATGGGGACGCGAGGTTAACCCACGTGTGATGTATACTTCATTAATTGAAATTAAAGAACGCTATGACAATCCACTAATCTTGATTACGGAGAATGGTCATGGGATTTATGAAACACCTGACAATGAAGGCTACGTTGAAGATGATGAGCGTATTGAAATCTTTGAGAAGTTTCTAATGTATATGCTGAAGGCCAAAGAAGATGGCGTCAATGTGAAAGGCTACTATCACTGGTCAACGATGGATTTATATAGTTGGATTAATGGCTATAAGAAACGATATGGCTTGGTCCGCGTTGATTTTGAAAATGACTTAAAGAGAATTCCAAAAAAGAGTTATTACTGGTTTAAAGATTATATTGAGAACTACTATGCAGCAAATGATGAGAAGGATGATGTTGAGTGAAAGTTTTGATGGGCCACTTTACTTTAGAAAGTAATGAGAATGTCGGTGGATTAACAGAGCTAGATGTTTTTAATTTGAAGTTTGGTGAGAATTTAGTTTCTGAAATGCATGTGGGAGATATTTTTAGAGAGAACGATATTGAAATTATTCCGGCTTTATATGCGGATGGACACTCAGCAAAAGTGTTGAGTAAAGAAGGGTACAAATACATTCACGATAAAATTATTCGCTCGGTCAAAGAGAATCTAGATGATTTAGATGGGATTTATTTATTCCTACATGGCGCGAGTAAAATTGAAGATTTACCTGAAGGTTCGGGTGAGCGACAGTTATTAAGAAGTATTCGTGAAATTACCGGACCTTACTTACCAATCGCTGTTGTGATGGAT
Source organism: Alkalibacterium sp. m-11 (assembly GCF_054658155.1). Taxonomy (NCBI): domain Bacteria; kingdom Bacillati; phylum Bacillota; class Bacilli; order Lactobacillales; family Carnobacteriaceae; genus Alkalibacterium; species Alkalibacterium sp. m-11. The sequence continues at coordinate 6,832 of NZ_BAAGIR010000070.1, read as the reverse complement.
CCACACGGAAACTTGACGGAAGAATATGTGTCGAATATGACAATTGGACGAGGCTACCGCGAATCACCGCATACAGATATAGTTGAAACTTATCGCACAGTGGCCCATATGCTGGTTGATTTATTGAAGAATAAAAAATCATTGAAACCACAGTATCGTAAATTACCATTTGTTTTAGGTGGCGAGAAGAGTGTTTCAACGGATGAACCAATGGTGTCGATTAATAAAAAGCTCGATGAAATTGAAGAAGATCCGCGCATTTTAAGTGTTTCTTTCCACGTTGGGTATTTGCGACATGATAATTTCGCAGCAGGTTCAGGATTGATTGTGGTTCCATCTGATAATAAATATATCAACTATGCGAATGAAATCTTAAATGAATTGTATGACTACTGTGTTGGTAAATATGAGGAATTCCAATACCACGGAAATGCTTTAGACGTTGAAGATGCTTTAGAAACATCTATCTCGGCAGATCACAAACATATCGTCGTAACGGATTCGGGAGACAACGTAACTTCAGGTGGAGCAGGAGAAAATACTTTCTTACTCAAACAGTATTTAGATTTAGAAGATTACAACGAGAAGAAATTACTGTTCTCAGCGATAACGGCGAATGAATTGTTCCATGAAATTACACAAAACAAACCGGAAGATTACTTTGAGATTGTACTTGGTGATGGAAAAGATCCGATGCGTGAGAAAGTCGAATTAACGGTTAAAATTATTGAAGAAGGAAATCTACAACAAACCTTTGGTGATACGGATAATTACGGACAAACTATCACATTGACAGTGAAGGACAAGCCAATTGATATTGTGCTCATCGATCAGTCAATTAGTTTTGCAGACTATCATCAATTTGAAGCAGCGAAGATTGATATGCATGAATACAATGTTATTGTTGTTAAACAAGGATATATCTTCCCCGACTTAAATGACTATTGTGACTATTCAATTATGTGTTTAACCGAAGGAGCAACGAACCAAAAGACGGAGACGATTGTCTTTAAACAAATTCAACGTCCGATGCTTCCTTTCGATAAATTAGAAGATTTAAAATAAAAAGAAAAGGTGATTTAAATCATAAATTATAAAAAAACGAAGAGTCCAAAGCTTGATAATACAGGAGTACCAATTGCTTTGACGGATGCAACCATCCAAGAGAGACATAAAAAAGTATTAGAACGCATGAAAGAAAATGGTTATTCTTCATTAATTGTTTACGCAGATAAAGAACATGGTGGGAATTTTGAATACTTAGTTGGGTTCATTCCACGATTTGAAGAAGGTTTACTAGTCTTAAACGTTGATGGAACGAGTACCTTATTACTAGGAAATGAAAACTTCAATAAAGTAAAATATTCAAGAATTGAAGCAGCAGGAATTAAAACGTCGCTATTTTCATTACCAAATCAACCGATGGCAACTGTTGAAGAAATCAAAGAACAACTACAAGATTTAGAGATTGATACGTCAGAGAATGTCGGTCTAGTTGGTTGGAAATTAATTCCAGAAATGACGGATCAATATGATTTACCAGAATATGTTGTAAATGCGATTAAAGCAAGAGTTGATGAAGAAAAAATATTTAATGCAACAACAGTTTTTATCGGTCCTGAAAATGGTGCTCGGATTACAAATAATGCAAACGAAATTGCACACTATGAGTATGGTGCATCACTAGCGTCAGACGCCGTTTTAGAAGCTCTTAATGATTTAGAAGTTGGGAAAACTGAAGGTGACGTTGGGGAAAATTTAACGAAGCAAGGTCAATATAACAATGTTGTTACGATTTCGGCATTTGGAGAAAGATTTGTTGGTGGAAATATTTATCCAACAGACAATCAATTAGAAAAGGGGGATAAGGTTGCATTAACTACTTCTTACCGTGGTGGTTTATCAAGCCGAACAGGGTATGCAGTAGAGAGTTATGAAGAACTAGAAGAAATAGATCCGGGTTATTTCGAAGAGATTGTTGTACCATATTTCACTGCTTATCACTACTGGTTAACGAATATTAAAATTGGTGCGGATGCAGGAAAGTTTTACGAAGATTTTGAAGCTTTCTATCCACAAGAAAAATATGGTTGGGAATTAAACCCAGGTCATTTAACGGCGAATGAAGAGTGGATGTCATCACCATTTTACAAAGATTCAAAGGCAACAGTTAAAAGTGGAATGATTTTCCAAGTTGACTTCATTCCAATTCAGCCGCCACATCAAGGCGTTTCAGCAGAAAGTACGATTGCTTTAGCAGATGAAGATTTACGCGAAGCGATTCAAAATGAATATCCAAAACTGTGGGCACGAATTGTTGAACGTCGTGAATATATCATTGAAGAATTAAAGATTGAATTACCAGAGGAAGTCTTACCATTGGCAAGTACGGTCGGCTATTTAAGACCATTTATGCTAAATAAAGAAGTATCTTTATTTATTGAAAAGTAAAAGTACGGTCTTCAAGAACTATCCCATTAAATGAATTAATGGGATAGTTTATAGGACAAAATAGAAAGCGATTACTATAAAAATACTAGGGGGAAAAGAAATGGATTACGAAAAACTCTCACAAGATATACTTGATAATGTTGGTGGAAAAGAAAATATTAAGAATATCGGACACTGTGCTACTCGATTGCGTATTAACGTGAATGATTCAGGCAAAGTGAATGATGATGAACTTTCAAGATTGAAAGGAATCCATGGTTATGTCTTCAAAAATGGACAGGCACAAATTATTATTGGACCAGATGTCGGCCAAGCTTATAATGCTTTTATGAGAACAACGGATTTTGAAAGTTCTGAATCGAAAGAAGAACGAGAAAAAGCAGAAGGTATGGATGGTGGAACAGGCTCTTCTGGTGGTGGCGACCAAGAGAAAAAAGGATTACTTTACTATATTAATACTGTTGGTGGATTCTTTGCTGAAATCTTTATGCCAATTGTACCAGCACTAATTGCTGGAGGAATTATTTTAGCTTTAAATAATTTTGTCATTAACTTTTTTGGGATTCAACCGGAAAGTGGAACATCACAAATTATTTTAGCCATCTTTAACGCTGCATTTGTTATGCTACCTATTTACCTAGGTTTCACAACGGCGCGCAAACTGAATTTATCGCCAATTATGGGTGCCTTACTTGGTGCAATTTTAGTTAATCCGGCCATAAGTGGTGTGGACGGTTTAGACTTCTTAGGCATCCCGGTCACAACGGTGGACTACGGAGGAAGTGTTGTTCCAGTTATTATTGGTGTTGTCTTCATGTACTTTGTCGATAAACCGCTGGGAAAATATATTCCACAATTTGGTAAATATTTATTGAAACCAATTTTAACGATGTTAATTGTTGTACCCTTTACTTTGATTTTATTTGGACCAATTGGAACAGTCTTTAGTGATGTTGTTGGGCAAGGTGTTCTATGGATAATGGACACAATGGGCTTCATTGCTTTACCTATTTTATCTGCATTATATCCATACATGGTTATGTTAGGAATCGACAAGGCAATGATGCCAATTGGATTCCAAGCAGTTGAAACATTAGGTTATGACCCAATTACAATGGTTATGGGATTCATCTCAAACATTTCAGTTGGTGCATCTGCACTAGCAGTCAGTCGTTTGGTAAAAGATACAGAGAGAAAAGGTCAACACTTCTCATCTGGTGTGACAGGAATCTTTGGAATTACTGAACCAGCGTTTTATGGAGCATTAATCGGCCGACCAAAAGCTTTACTTGGAACCGCAATTGGAGCTTTCTCAGGTGGATTATTCGCGGGAATCTTCTCATTAGTGAGTTACGTAATGGGGGGAGCACCAGGATTATTTACAATCCTATTCTTCCTGAACCCAGACGGATCGATGGGTAACATGATTATTGCACTAATTACAGGAGTCATTTCTATTGGAGTGTCCTACACTGCAACGACAATTTTATTGAGAAATGAAGGAAAAGAAGCTCAAAAAAATCTTGTAGTTGATTGAGCACCAGACGAAAACTAATAGACTATTCCTATCTGTAAAAGTAGAAATTATTTTTATAATATTCGGAAGGTTATACGGACGTAAAACTACCTGAATAGGGGTGGTTTTATAGATAAGCAGTCGCCATATCTACGTATTCAGAATTCGTATATAAGGGAAGATCCCCATATCTACGAATTCGGTTTTCGTATATATGGTGACCGTCCAATTAAGTTTATCCCATAGAAATGGCTTTCACCCGAAAATGTATTACAATCGGTGTATGAAATGGATAAAGGGGAATCTTAATGGATAAAGTGTTTGTAGAAAACTATGATCAAATGTCTGAAGAAGGTTTTGAACAGATTAAAGAAGTCATCGAGACGGTAGATAACCCAGTGTTGTCGATAAACACGGGTGGGACGCCTCGAGGCCTGTACAAGAAACTAGTCGAAGCTGTGAATAATGGGTTGGATATTAGTGAGACGACGTTCTTTGTTTTTGATGAGTATGTAGGACCGAAAGATGCGATTTATACGGTTCGTACTTATCTGAAGGAAAACTTTTTAAATTTAATTGATACGCAACCGAAGGCCATTTATTTTATGGATGGTTCAGCGGATGATCTTGAAGAAGAGATTGCACGTTATAAAGAACTCATCGCAGAGTACGCTATAGATTTACAATTATTAGGTCTTGGAACGAATGGTCATATTGGTGCGAACGAACCTGGAACAGCGTTTGATGCGGACATGCTTTTAGCAGATCACACGGATTCAACGATTGAAAGTACGATGAAAGAGTACGGCATTACGGATCGAGCAGAAGCTCCCGATCAAATGATTACGTTAGGTTTTAGCGAGATTTTAGAAGCAGAAAAGGTGTTACTGTTAATCTCAGGTAAGCACAAAGCAGATGCGACGAAAGAGTTGTTGGAAGGTGAAGTTACTGAAGACAACCCAGCAAGTATTCTAAAAGAACACAAAAACTTTACAGTGATTATTGATGAAGATGCAGCGTCGTTAGTAGAAAAATAAGAAGATTAAATGGAGACTAGTGTGATATGCTCCCCCTAAAGTAGACACTGTAAAAAGTAAAACTACTTTAGGGGGAGTTTTATGCGTTCAAATAGAGAAGGTTCTCTATTTATCCAAACAAAATCCGTAAAATGCATCAGAAGGTACTTGTTTTGAAGAGTATGCTATGATAGAAGTAGTTTTATTTTTTATTTCATGGAGGGGATTTTGTATGTTGCCAAATGCAAAAATTAGGATCAGAAGAATATGATGCGCATAATGCGTAATTAAAGTCACAAGGTTTCTCAGAAAAATATGGCATGCTTGAATGCCCGATTCTCTTACGCGAGCACGACAATCCAACATGTCAGATGATTATGGAAGAACGGTGGGAAGAGTTTTTAGCGAACTCAAAGCGCGATCAAGTCAACTTGCCCCTTGTCTTATGGCGTCATGGTATTCGCACAAATGAATTAGCGGGATTAGGCACAGATATTTACTCCAACTATGCCTTTTTAAAAGTTCCTCATGCGATGAATCGGGATGAAAGATCCGAGTATAACGAGGTGGAAATTTAACATGAAGTCTCTAAAGGTGAACAAACTAAAATTATTTAACGCAACAAAATACGGGAATTTTAAATGGATGCCGGATGAACAGTTTATCCGGTTACAATATGCGTTAAAAATGAGGAAAGACTTGAATCTTGAAAATCCCAAAACCTTTAATGAAAAAATACAATGGCTGAAATTAAATGATCGAAATCCAAAGTATACACAGTTAGTTGATAAATATGCGGTTCGAAAATTTGTGAAAGAACGCATTGGTGGAGAATATTTGGTGCCCATTTATGGGGTGTATGAAAACGATGAAGCGATTGACTTTGACGCATTGCCCGACAAGTTTGTTTTGAAAATGACTCACACTTCAGGTGGAGTCTTTATTATAGAGGACAAGGCTCGAATCAATCATGACAAATTAAAAGCAGAAATCGACAAATGGTTTGATCGAAATTACTATTGGGTCCATAGAGAATGGCCTTATAAGAACGTGCAACCAAAAATCATGGCGGAAAAGTTTATGGTGGATGAATCGGAGAAAGATCTAAAAGACTACAAATTTTTCTGTTTTGAAGGCGAGCCGAAATTTATGTTTGTGGCTTCTGAACGAGGGAAAGAGGCTAAGTTTGACTTTTTCGACTTAGATTTTAATCAGCTACCGGTCATGCAACAAGGTGAAAATAGTGATCAGCAGATTAAAAAGCCCAATAAGTTTGATGAGATGATTGAATTGGCACGAACCTTATCCGAAGGAATCCCACATGTACGGGTCGATTTATACAACATAAATAGTGAGATTTACTTTGGCGAACTGACATTTTACCATAACGGAGGGTATGGACCGTTTATACCCGAAGCCTTTGATTATAAGTTTGGGGAGTACTTGCAATTGCCTGGAAATTGATAGGCAAAAAGAATTTAGTTGAAACTGTTTTCAATTACTGATAGAGTTAAATATGTAAAAAAAATTTAATACGGAAGATCCTGGGAGTCTCGAATTGGAGGCTGAGAGTGATGTATATCAGACCAGAATAACCTGATCGGCGTAATGGCTGCGTAGGGAGATCGAATTTATATACAAGGCTCCTTCCTGTGGATTTTTCTGTGAGAAGGAGTTTTTTTAATGGAAAAAAATCATGTCAATTATGGTAGCAGTGCAGCTGCTATGTGTAAAATAGTTGTCGGAAAGTAAAATAGTAGGGCAAGAAATTAAAGTAGACAAAAAGAAAGAAGACCCTTAATCTAGAGATAACCACAAATCCAGAAAAGAGGTCTTCTTATGAATCAAA
>NZ_BAAGIR010000069.1:0-10432 GCF_054658155.1 Alkalibacterium sp. m-11 | reverse complement strand
ACCGGAACTCTTCAAGCCATTTTTAAAAGAAAATCAGCTGAATCAAATATCAAAAGCGGCATAATAATCGGTACCAAGTCAATGACACCAAGGGTCAAAGGCTATTTTTTAACTGCAAAACTTGAGTTACTAATTGTGTTAACTGCGTGCACGACTAATGACGACACAAACAATGCAAGGGAAGATGACTCAAGTTTGATTAATGATGCTCCTAGAGTAATTAATAGTATAGATTATGTGGACTTTCTTGAATCTCATAATGAAGCAGAATTTACTCATTCGGATGACCTAGTAAATCCGGAGAATATAGCTTTCGAGGTCATTGTCGAAGGCGATACGGAAACTGGCACATCGGACAACCAGTTAGAGCTGTATGTAGAGGTTGAAGAAGGAGAAGAGTTAGTCTTGGGGAGCACGCATTATGTTATTGAGTACTACAATGATGAAGAGTGGGAAGCAATCGATAACGTGCCTTACGGACAAGAGGATGCTGAAGTTAGAGTGACATCGGATCAGCCTCTCACGCATACCTTCACTAGCATTGACCAGTATGATACTGACTTCAATAACGGTATCTATCGAATCATTAATTCTGGTTATGTTTTTCCTTTTTATGTGTATGTTTTAGAATGAAGGGGTGCCGAAAATCATAATTAGTCACAGTAATTCTATTACAATCTGAGTGTTTTCACATAAAGAAACGGCATGTTCATCATTCGTGATGAAAACATGCCGTTTCTTAGTATTATTTAGCGCGTTTAACTTCAATACGGTAACCATCAGGATCCGTTACGAAGAAGTAGCTTGGTGTGCCGCCTGATAGGCCTTTTAGCTCACCTGTTTTGTAAGCAGATGCTTTACAAATGTCGTGCATTTTTTCCAGATCATCGACTCTTACGCCTAGGTGACTGAAGCCGTCTCCGACTGTGTAAGGATCCGCATCGTAATTGTAAGTCAGCTCGATCTGTACGGAAGAACCGGGAGATTTCAGATAAATTAAATCGAATTTGTTTTCTGGAAATTCTCTTCGGCTGGCTATTTCAAAATCAAATAGATTTGTATAGAAGTCCAGCGTCGCATCAATGTCTCTGACGCGCAGGCAAATTTCAACGAGTTCTTGGTTCATAGTATCATCCTCCAATAATGTCTTATCTTTATTCTATCATGAATAAGGCCACTACGCATTTTTGAACTAACTGATTGGATGCAACAACTCGATCATGCAGGATAAGTCAGCCTAGGGAGCCATTATATTCTAAAAAAAAATCAGTGATGAGTACTGAAGGAACATACCCTCAGAGCATCACTGATTTTTTATTGGGTAATTAAAGACTTAAATATTCAACCAGGCGCCTATGAAGAAGGTGATGATGATTGGAACGGGTATGACGGCTGAATTGATGATCGATGTCATAAAGGTGGTCTGTTTGTCTTGTTCCTTCATGAAGATACGAATATTTTTCAGGACGTATGGGAAAGTCAATAAGGACAATGCCACTAACCTTGGGAAGGTCCCAAAAATGACGGATAAAATGATCGAAATATAAGCAGCGTAGTAAAAATATCTGTAGACCGTCAGCGCTTTGTCTACGCCGATATGATAAGGCAGGGTGAACCGGTTATCTTCAATATCTTCTTCCAGGTCGCAGATGTTATTGGCCAGTAAGATGGCCATGACTGTAATCGATGTAGGAACGGATGCGACGATGAACTGGCCGATCGTGACCAGGTCGAATTGAACGACGTCAAAGGCGTTGACGTAAACCATGGCTGTAAAGATACAAAAGCCCATAGATAAGCCGACGAAGAATTCCCCAGTAGGTGTACTGGAAATGGGAATAGGCCCGAAGGTATAGAGCGCACCGATCAGCATTCCCCCAAAGCCGATAAAGAACAAGATAGGCGAGGTCTGAAGCGCTAAGAACAAGCCAATGACTAAGGCGACTGCTCCGGAAATAATATAGGCGATCCGGACATTGTTAAGCGGGATATTTTCTTTACCTACGACCATTTCCTGAGTAATGTCTGAGTTCTTGTTATCTGCAATATAGTAATCTAAGTAGCTGTCACGAATGTTGACGGCCATGTGAAAAACGATGACTGTAATCAGGCCCAGAAGTGAAAAGAACGGACGTAAGCTGTCGTAATTGTACCAGGCATACAGGATACCGATAAGGGCAGGAAAGAGGCTGGTTGTAGAGGTTTCCAATTGGGAAAGAACAATATATTGTTTGACTGTCATAATACTCTCCTTTTCTAATCTTCTCTTGTCAGTAGGGTCTTGGTCAATGAATACAGGACATCTTTTCCAGAATGATCTGGAAGGCTGTTGATGGATGCCAGAGCTTTATCAATGTAATGCTTTGCAGTAAGGTGGGCCCGTTCGATGCAGTCATGATCATGCAGCAAAGTGACCAGTGAGTCCAGTTCCTTGTCCGACAGGTCTTCACCTTTTTCTAATAGAGGAAGAAAGGCTTCTTTGTTGCTCTCTAATCCTAAAATGAGCGGGAGGGTGTAGATGCCTTGTTTGACGTCGTTTAAAACAGGTTTCGAGAGCTTTTCTGAAGTCTGCGTGTAATCCAGAATATCATCCAGCATCTGAAAAGCGATGCCGATATCCTGACCGATCGACCGGCTGAGCTCTATACTCTCAGGATCAGATCGGCCAAGATAGGCTCCTTCATAACAGCTCAGTTCAAATAGTTGAGCGGTCTTGCCTTTAATGCTTTCGAGATAATCTGTATAGGTGATGTCTGTATTGTAGACATGGGACATCTGATTAAGCTCACCCATCAGAACACGCTTCATCGACTGTGCATTCAGCTGAATAAGATCGATGGAGTCCGTTGCCTCTGCCAGCAGTTCGAAATACACCGAAATCAGCAAATCCCCTGTATAAACAGCCACGTCCTGACCGTGCTTGGACTGGACCGTCTCACTTCCGCGACGCGTGTCTGACTCGTCTATGATGTCGTCATGAATGAGCGTGGCTAAATGCAGGACTTCTGTCGAGGCAGCGGCCGCTATGATTTTTTTATGTGTATCTTTTGAAACAGAACCTGATTGTGAAAAAAGCAGAAGGTAAGCGGGTCTAAGTAATTTTCCTTGACTCTTTATGAGAGACGTGACCGTTTTTTCGATTTCCTTATTTTCAATGGTGATTTTTTCTATAATCAGTTCAAGACATTCCAGTAAAGAGGCTTGAATAGTAGGATAAGTGTCCCACAATGGATGAGTTTTAATCATACCGCTCTCCTTCGTTAACCAATGAGGCGTTGGTTCATTTTAATGCTAACAAGTGTTACTTATTAAGTATATACGAAATTCCAGGAAATCGTGCATAAAAACATCCGGCAACTTATTGAAAATTGTGTGAAGATGGAGGAATAATATACCAGTTGTAATCTGTTTCCAGATAGAGGTCTTCTTGTTAATTGATAACAGAGTGTTTAAACAGATAATCATTCCATAGGCAATAAAAGTATTTATTCATGTGGCCTATAATGGTAGACTGTAAACTTCAGAAGGCTCTATTAAGAGAGTCTGTATTTATTTAGAAAAGTCACCAAGCTGAAAGATGCTGTTTGCATTCAGCAAAGAAAAAGAAAGCAGGAATATAAAATCAAGACATCATTCGAATCATTCGGGATCAGTCCCGAGATAGTAAAAGCACTGACAAGTCTGCGCTACTTCAACCCGACGGCGGTGCAGGAAGCGGTCGTTCCGTTGGCATTAGAGAGTAAAGACATTATCGTGGAATCTCAGACAGGGAGCGGCAAGACTGTCGCTTTCGGCATTCCCCTGTGTGAACAGGCAGAGTGGGAAGAGAATAAGCCTCAGGCACTGATCATGGTTCCGACCCGCGAGCTGGCTCTGCAGGTCAAGGAGGATCTGATGAATGTCGGCCGGTTGAAGCGGATAAAGGTCACAGCCGTATTTGGTAAGGCCCCCTTCAAAACGCAGAAGTCCGAACTGAAGCAGAAAAGTCATATCGTAGTCGGTACGCCGGGGCGCTTATTGGAACACTTGAAAGAAGGGACTCTGGTCGTCGACAAAGTCAGCAGTATCGTTCTAGACGAAGCAGATGAAATGCTCAACATGGGCTTCATCGATCAGGTGGAGGATATTATTGGACACTTGCCGCAGGAACGCCAGACAATGCTGTTTTCCGCAACGATGTCAGACGAAGTCAACAGGTTGGCCAGTTTTTACATGCGTGACGACCGGAAATCTGTCAAAATCGAGGCTTCTGAACAGAATACGCCGAAAATTCTGCATTCCTATATCAACGTGGAAGAAGCAGGTAAGCAGAGACAGCTGATGGATCTATTGACTGTAGAAAATCCCGACGCCTGCATTATCTTTTGTAACACCAAAGATATGGCTGACGATGTTGAAAATTATTTAAACAAAGCTGGTTTACCCATCGATAAGCTGCATGGCGGTATGGATCAAGATGACCGCTTGGCCGTCATGGATGACTTCCGCTCTGGGAAACTCCGTTATTTAGTGGCGACTGACGTAGCTGCTCGTGGAATCGACATCGACAATGTGACACATGTCGTTAATTATGATGTGCCTTTTGAAAAAGAGAGCTATACGCACCGGACGGGTCGAACAGGTCGAGCTGGCAGAAGAGGACTGGCATTGACCATGGTCAGTGAACAGGACCAGAGACGCTGGCAAGATATTCTCGACTTCGCTTTCAATGATGGCCAGGAGCTGACAGAAATTTTCGCGCCTAGTGAACGTCTAGTCTCCCGATCGAAAGCAGCCTTTGACAAGAAAATAAACGCACGAGTCAAACCGAAAATCGCCCGCAACAAAGAACTGAATAAAGACATCACTAAGGTCTACTTCAATGGCGGCAAGAAGAAAAAGCTGCGTGCCGTTGATTTTGTTGGGACACTGACCAGCATCAGAGATGTATCGGCCGAAGATATCGGCATCATCACGATTCAGGAAAATGTGACATATGTTGAAATCATGAACGGAAAAGGACCTTACGTCATTTCCCAAATGCAGGACCGGACTGTTAAAGGCAAGACGCTGAAAGTCCACAAAGCGCGCAAGTAATGTGCAGGTTTATTAGTAAAGGAAAGGTTGTTAGGGCTAGGCTTGAGTGTATCTTTCGATCATATTATAGAATAAAAAATAACTAGTTGATAGAAGAGTTAGTAAACAGCTCTTCTGTCAACTTTTTTAATTTTCATCAGAACAAAAATTAGCAATATCATGATTTACATAATCGTAATATTGCTAATTTTGAATTTTCTGATATAATTAGAATAGGAGGTGGGTCTCAAATGGATTTTATTGGTAGACGCTATGAATTAGGCGAACTTGAAGCGCAATATAACTCAAATCAGTTTGAGTTAACGGTCATGTATGGCAGACGTCGAGTAGGAAAGACCACGCTGATCAATCAATTTATAGACAAGAAGAACAATGCCGGGTACTTTATTGGTATTGAATCTTCGCTTTCCTACAATTTAGAAAGATTATCAGAAGCTATTTATCAGGCAACGGGATTTCCAAAAAACTTACCTAGCTTCAGGAATTTGTCGGAAGCCTTTACGTTCTTATTTGAGGAATCTCGTGAAAAAAGAGTAATTTTTGTCATAGATGAGTATCCATATCTGGCAAGCGCCGAAGCCTCGGTTTCCTCTGAACTTCAAGCAGTTATTGACAGGTATAGAACTGATTCCCAGTTAATGCTGATTCTATGCGGATCATCCATGTCGTTTATGGAAAACCAGGTCTTAGGATACAAGAGCCCATTATATGGTCGACGAACAGCTCAGTATAAAATAAAACCATTTACTTATATAGAGAGCAGGTCATTTCTCTCCACCTTCAGTTACGAAGAAGCGGCGATTTTGTTCGCTATAACCGGTGGGGTTGCTGAGTATTTGTCTTTTATCGATCCCAATATATCCTTGAAAGACAATATAATCAATCTGTATTTTACACCGAGAAGCAGGCTTTATGAGGAACCGGCTAATCTGCTTCAGCAGGAATTAAGGGAGCCTAAAGTGTACAATGATATTTTATCCGCAATTGCCAATGGAGCTACGCGACATAATGAAATTGCTACGAAAACGGCCCAGTCAAGTGGATCTCTTAGTATTTATCTTAAGTCTCTTATAGAGTTGGGTATTGTTGAAAAAAGAACACCAGTAGGCGAAAAAGAAGGAAGAAAATCAATTTATGTGATTATTGATGGCATGTATCGGTTCTGGCATCAGCTTGTTAGGCCAAATATTCAAGCGATTGAATTAAGACAGGCAGAAGCGATCTATCAGAAAAGAGTAAAAGAGGGGCTATCTGATTTTATGGGGTTTTCTTTCGAGCAGATGGCACAAGAATATGTTGAACATCTAATACAATCACAGCAAATTCCTTTCTATGTAAAGGAATATGGAATCTGGTGGGGGAACAATCCGATTAAAAGACAGCAGGAAGAGATTGATTTGGTCGCAATCGGTGACGACGATATTATAGTTGGAGAATGCAAGTGGCGAAATCAGCTGCTCGGTCAATCTACATTGAAAGAACTGAAAGATAAAGCTAGATTATTCTCACAAGATAAAAAGTATTACATGCTGTTTTCAAAATCCGGGTTTTCGGATGCACTACTTAATGAGTCAAAAGTTTCTGAGGCTATTAGACTGATTGATCTGGAAAAGATGTATCTTCTTTAAGAATAAACTCATAAACTTAGTTTAAAATAGTAATAAACTGTTTCTATTTAGCGTCCAGCTCATAAGAAGATGTATAAAAATATGGACTATGATAGCGAGGGATAGCCGTGTCAAAGACCTTAGATGAAGATTTAATTTATGAAATCCTATCTGTCGTAGAAGAAATCCCATTCGGTAAAGTGGCGACATATGGCCAGATTGCCAAACTGATCGGAAGAGAACGGAACGCTCGTCTGGTGGGTCGGGTCTTAAGCATGGCAGAATTTTACGGGAGCTATCCTTGCCACAGAGTAGTCAATCATGCGGGAAGGCTGGCACCTGGCTGGGGCGAGCAGAGAGGCTTGCTTGAGGCAGAACATGTTCCAATGAAAAACGAGACCCACGTGGACATCAAAGTCTGTCAGTGGCGGATCTAAATGAACTTAGTATAAGGGAGAAGAAGAGGATGGCACATAGCCTTATAATAAGGAAATAAAGTAAGGAAGACCAAAAGGATCTGTAGAAGCGATATAAGCAGTAGAAAAAGGGTATGACAGTGATGTCGTACCCTTTTTTTACAGCTTTTAAACTAGTATTCCCAGGACTTCAGTTCGTCGATGGTGATGTCTTCTTCGATATAATTATCGACCATGAAACCACTTAGGTTTGAAAATTCTTTATAGAATAAGTCATAAGCAGTCATGTCGGTATTGAAGTTATCTTCGTTCAGTTTCATAATCAGTTCTTTTGTTTCAGCCTGAGTGTCTTTGTCTAGTTCCCAGCTGTCCGGTCGCAGACGACCTTCGTCATCGTATTCAGGGTTGTCTCCGTATATCATGTCACGGTAGATCCTGTCCTGATGCATGATCGGTGTTTCGTGCGTGCCTTTTTCAGACATCACTTTGTACAGGCCGATACAGTAGACGATGAAGAATGGAATGACTGAGCTGGCTTTTGTGGTGACAGCTGTTGCAACAACGATTTGAGCTTTTCCGTTGATATCTGCCAGGAGCTTGTTGATGTTGTCTGCTTTGACGTCACAGTCCGCTTTTGCCTGTCCGAGTGTACCTCCGCCGTAATAAGGACGATTCAGTTCTGTACCTAAGTATGAATAATTGGTCGTCAGTACACCATCGGACAAGACATCAGCTTCTTTGAGCGCCTTCATCCATAGTTCCCAGTCTTCGCCACCCATAACTTTCACAGTGTCTGCTATTTCCTGTTCAGTTGCAGGCTCCAGAGTATCTGTGAAGAATTCTTCTTTCTGCATGTTGATGTTTGGTCCGACTACCTGATCTCCAATAGCTTTAATTGAAGAGGTGTAAGTTTCACCAGTATCCGGATCGGTGCGACGTCCGCTAGCGAGGCTGTAGACCACAAGGTCGACTTTTCCGCCGAACTCGTTTTTAATATAGTCGATGACTTCCTGCTTAGCATCGTGACTGAAGGCGTCGGTTACGAAGTTCTTGGCTACCAGTCCTTCTTTTTCTGCTGCTTCGCGGAAAGCGATGTTGTTGTACCAGCCTGCTGTTCCCAGATTACGTTCGCTCTTAGGGCCTTTTTCAAATGAGACACCGATCGTATCTGCTCCAGCTCCAAATGCCAGACTGATTCGGGTAGCCAGTCCGTAGCTAGAAGAAGCCCCGATAATCAAGACCTTTTTAGGTGCATCGTAGTGCCCTTTACTCTTCACGTAGTCGATCTGGTTCAATACTTCTTGCTTGCACCCTAGTGGATTGACTCCTAAGGCCACATTCCCCCGGATATTCTGTTTGAAATTCATTTTTTTTTACCCCCAAAACTTATTATAGAGATATAATATCAGAAAAAAGAAGCTGAGAGAAACGCACATTAATGAACCTGGAGATTATGATTGCGAGACGATGCTTATATAGTGACAAAAAGACAGGAAGGGAGTAACAATGGACAGAGAATCCTATTGTATACTTACTTGTGTCTCATGAAGTGCTATAATCACACTAACTAAACTGGTAAAGGATTAACTTTATATAAAAGAGGTCTGTCTTTAGGTATTGTTTTTTTCGAGATTTTGTTCACTAAAAGAGGGAGGACCTGACTTTACTTCTTCACTCTCAGTTGAGCATAAGATCTGATACTGAAGATGTTGAGTACAATGGTGACAAGTAGAAGAATGCCGGCTACCCAAGTCAGTACGGAGCTGGTATCAAGTAAGGCTCCCCAATCCTGAATCTGGACCAGGTGATTGTTGTAGAGGAGATGTAACCATAAGGCGGCAGTACAAAAGGCAAAACTGCTCAGAACAAGTAGCGACTGATTGTAAGTTCGTCTGATCGGTCGGACGATTTGATAAGCTGGAAGGGCCCAGGCTAACAGTCCGAAAAATAGACTGGCAACATTTAACCACTCATATGCAAATTCTTGAGACATAAGGAATATCCTCCTCATCGCTGATTTGCTTATAGTATAATCTAAGTAGATAGAAAAAAATACCTCTGTTATGACATTATTTCTAAATTATTTCTAAAAACGTAAGGACTGTCATGAAAAATAAAATAAAATCATAAGGTAAGGTTATAGAATAATATAAAAAGGAGCGATTCACATGCATATTTATCCAGTTAAAGCATTTTCTGATAACTATATTTGGGTGATCGAAGAGGGTCAAGAGGCAGTCGTTGTAGATCCTGGAGAATCTGAAGGCGTCATCAAACATCTGAAAGATAAGGAATTAGTCCTGCATGCGATTATTTTAACTCACGAGCATAATGACCATATCGGCGGGTTAAAAGCTGTTCTTGAAGACTACCCTGGAACACCGGTATATGGGCCAGTAGAAACGAAGCAGCTGGCTGATCATATTGTCAAAGATGGGGACACATTTACATTGTTGAATCAGTCACTCAAGGTGATGAAAACGGCAGGACATACTTATGAGCACATCAGTTATCTGACAGAAGGAGCCCTGTTCTGTGGAGATGCTCTGTTTTCCGGAGGGTGCGGACGAGTCTTTACTGGAGATTATGAAGCACAATATGAGGCGCTGCAGAAATTTAACGAGCTCGATGACGATACTCTAGTGTATGCGGGTCATGAATACACTCAGACGAATCTGACATTTGCTCAGTCGGTTCAGCCCGATAATCAGACGATTACGGATGCGCTTAAAAAAGTTGAGGAGATGAGAGAACAGGATAAACCGACTTTGCCGTCTACCATTGAAAAAGAGAAGGCTATTAACCTGTTTCTCAAGGCGGAGACACTTGAAGACTTTATTAGTCTACGAAACGCACGTGATGAGTTTTAACGGAATTAACTCCAAGATGGTGACGAAAGTGTGATTTTTTAACTGAAGAGGTAAAAAAGGGGCTAATATTTTTCGGACTTATGATACGGGGTTAGGGGGAAGTATATTATAATTGTGAAAATGTTGAATCCTTGCAGCTCGAGCCCGATTCCCCGCAAATGATATAGTTGATTTGAAAAACTAGCCTATGACACCCCCCTATTCAGGTAAGGTGTCGTAGGCTAGTTTGTTTATAATATCAGAATGGTCAGGATAAATCTTTAACGTAATTCCGAAAGAAGTCTCCCACTTCTAAACGTATGGGTACGAAGCACCAGTGAAAGTGGGAGATGAATTTCGGTCAAGCGATAGCTTGAAGTTATTTCTCAAGACCTTTTCTTATTAGTTCAAGGATAGCTGCCGTTCTTGTAGGCAGTCCATTTTCTTTTTGGTATGCGTCTACTTTTTCTAGAATAACTTTTGG
>NZ_BAAGIR010000068.1:0-10706 GCF_054658155.1 Alkalibacterium sp. m-11 | reverse complement strand
GAGAGTTCCGTCGTCTTTTGAATCCAATGGATTTATGGAAGATCAGGATGTCTCATTTTAATGGAAAACAGAAAGAAAGTCCGAAGAGAAAGGAGCATACGCTCCCAATGCTCTTCGGACTTTTTTTTAGTAACTATTGTAGAAGACAATCCGCTGGTCTAAACTGACAAACGTGCTGGAATAAACAGATTCTGTCGCTTAATTGACCCATCTTCTTAAATAAAACTGCCGGAATAAAGTGACATTTACTGGCTGGATTATTTTGCTTTTCTACAGATAGACAGCTGGACAGACGAATCAAAGCAATCAGAGAGATGATTAATAATCCATCAGAAGAACAGACGGAAGAGCTGTCACCTCTTACGTTCACTGCTTCGGTCGATAAGGACGAATTTATGAGACGCGTGGTGAAAGCCAAGCAGTATATCGTAGATGGAGATATTTTTCAGGTAGTCCTTTCTCAGCGCATGCAGGCTGAATTTGATGTGGATGCCTTCACCTTCTACCGGAAACTGAGAGTGGCTAATCCCTCACCTTATATGTTCTACGTGGATTTCGACCAGTACACTGTGCTGGGTGCTTCACCGGAAAGTCTGATCAAAGTGACGGGCAGACAGATCGTGACGAATCCAATCGCAGGGACTCGGCCGAGAGGGAAAACAGAAGAGGAAGATCAGGCGTACGCAGCTGATCTGCTGTCTGATGAAAAAGAACAGGCCGAACACAAGATGCTGGTAGATCTGAGCCGGAACGATCTGGGGCGTGTGTCAGAAATCGGATCGATCTCTCTAGATACATTCATGACGGTCGAACGGTTCCAGCACGTGATGCACATCGTTTCAGAGGTCAGCGGCACACTGGCTGAAGGCCTGAGCGGTCTGGATGCATTGATTACAACATTGCCGGCAGGGACTGTTTCAGGCGCTCCGAAAATCCGGGCCATGCAGATCGTCAACGAACTGGAAGATTATCAGCGCGGGGTGTATTCGGGATCCGTTGGCTACATCAACGTGAACGGGGATCTGGATCTGGCACTGGCTATCAGGACAATGGTCGTGAAGGATAAAAAAGCATATGTACAGGCAGGAGCCGGGATCGTCTATGATTCCGACCCTGAAAGTGAATATCAGGAAACATTGAATAAAGCAAAATCACTTCTGGAGGTGGGACAAAAATGATTTTACTCATTGATAACTATGATTCATTTACCTATAACGTGTATCAGTACATTGGCGAACTTGAAGACGTGATGGTCGTCCGAAATGACGCAGTGACCCTTGAAGACATCCGCAACCTTAAACCGAAAGCCATTGTGCTGTCGCCCGGACCGGGGACGCCGGCAGAAGCGGGCATCTGCATCGATCTTATCCGGGAATTCAAGGCTGAGATTCCGATTCTGGGCATCTGTCTCGGACATCAGGCTATCGGTGAAGCCTTTGGCGGGAGCGTCAGCCATGCAGAAGAGGTCAAACACGGCAAGACCGCACTTATTACTCATAATCAGACAGAGCTGTTTGAAGGATTGGGTCAGGAAATCGAAGTGATGCGGTATCACTCGCTGGTCATTTTAAGACACACCATGCCGGATAATCTGGACATAACGGCTGAATCGATAGAAGACGGAGAAATCATGGCAGTCAGACACCAGACCTATCCCATCTATGGCGTGCAGTTTCACCCGGAATCCATTGGAACAGCTGACGGGAGACAGATAATCAGAAACTTTCTGAATCTGGTCGATGAAAAGGTAGGGAGTGCATCATGAAGACGTACATTGAAAAAGTGGCGAGTCAATCGGACTTGTCTCTGGAGGAAATGGAAGCCGCCAGTGCACAGCTCTTTGATGAGAATGTAGACGAGCTGCAGAAAGCGGGCTTTCTCATGGCGCTGCGGACTAAAGGAGAAACGGTAGATGAACTGACAGGACTTGCGAAAGTCATGCAGAAAGTAGCCGTTCAGCTGCCGCGCCAGCTCCCGGATGTCATGGACAACTGCGGAACTGGAGGAGACGGGTCACAGAGTTTCAATATCAGTACTACGAGTGCCTTCGTTCTGGCCGGTGCTGGTGTGACAGTCGCCAAACACGGTAACCGCAGCATTTCCAGCAGAACGGGTAGTGCAGACGTGCTTGAAGTGCTTGGCGTCCATTTATCCGCTTCTCCTGAAGAAATGACGGAGCTGCTTGAGAAAAACCGTATAGCCTTTCTGTTTGCTCAGCAGGTGCATCCCGCAATGAAAGCCGTCATGCCTGCTCGAAAACGCCTAGGCGTCCCGACGATTTTCAATCTGATCGGTCCTTTGACGAATCCGGTCGACTTATCTGCACAACTGATTGGAGTCTACAGGGAAGATGCCCTGCACGACGTGGGTCAGGTCCTGAGGCAGCTCGGCAGAAAACGTGCCGTCGTCGTCCATGGCCACGGAGGCATGGATGAAGCCTCTTTAAGCGGACCGAACAGCTGCGTCCTTGTGACTGAAGACGGACTAGAACCGTTCGACCTGTCACCGGAAGAATTGGGCCTCAAGCGTGCTCGAAACGAAGACCTGAGAGGCGGAGACGCTGAAGAAAATGCCCGGGTCTTGAGAAACATTCTTGAAGGGGAAAAAGGGCCTCGAAGAGACGTTGTACTTCTTAATGCCGCATTGGGGTTGATGGCCAGCGGAAAAGCAGCCACCCCGCAGGACGGACTGATTCTGGCAGAAGAAAGCATCGATTCAGGACGTGCCTTGGCTGCTCTGGACTACCTGATCACTTACGGGAAAGGAGACAGATAGTGACTATTCTGGACACGATACTCGAAGAAAAGAAAAATGAAGTCAACCGGCTGAAAAAGCTGGACCCAACCCATTTTCCGGAAAGAAATCGGGTGCTGCATTCATTTTACAAGACCTGCAGAACGGTTGAAAAGGTTCAAGTTATTGCCGAGTTCAAACGCTCTTCCCCGTCAAAGGGAGAAATCAATCACCAGCTCGATCCCAGAACTCAGGCGATCGCCTACAGAGATGCGGGAGCCGCAATGCTGTCGGTTCTGACAGACCAGACATTCTTCAAAGGAAGCATGCAGGATCTACTGGAGATCAGTGAGACGGTTTCTCTGCCGGTTCTAAACAAGGATTTCATTATCGACCCCATTCAGATCGACCAGGCGTATGCCTACGGGGCTGATCTTATCCTGCTGATCGTTGCAGCACTCACAGATGACAAGCTCAAAGAGCTGCATTATTATGCCGAAAGCTTAGGTATGGAAGTACTGGTTGAAGTGCATAATGAAGACGAGCTGAAACGAGCACGTCCACTGAGTCCCAAACTGATTGGCGTAAACAACAGAAACTTGAAGACATTTGACGTAAACCTTGAAACAACTGAGCGACTGGCGCAATTAATCGATACGGAAAAAGTAGTTCTAGTCAGCGAGAGCGGCATGCTCACGAGAGAAGACGTCAGACGAGTGGAGATAGCCGGGGCGCGAGCGGTATTGGTAGGGGAAACGCTGATGAAGTCTGATAATGTAGCCGACATAATCAGACCCTTCTCTATTAAAAGAGGTGAGCGTGATGCTGGTCAAAATTTGTGGCATCCGAACTGAAGAAGCGGCACATGCTGCAGTGGAATCGGGCGCTGATATGATCGGACTGGTCTTTGCAGAAAGCAGGCGGAAGGTCACACTGGAACAAGCATCACGCGTGTTGAAAGTTGTAGAAGGCAGGTCGATTAAAACTGCAGGGGTATTCAGAAATCAGTCTGTCGAAGCGGTCAATCAGATCTGCCGGACGCTCGGTCTGGACTATGCCCAGCTTCACGGAGATGAAAGCTCGGACTACTGTAGGCAAATCAATGGCAAAATCATTAAAGCCCTGTCCATATCTTCACTCGGTGAGGCTTCCGATTTTCAGGACTGTTCAGACTTTTTATTGATAGACAGCCCAGAACCTGGGAGCGGAGAAGCGTTTGACTGGAACCGACTCAAAGACACCAGTTTAAGTTTACCGTATATCCTGGCGGGTGGACTGACGCCTGAAAATGTCGGTCCGGCGATCGAAGCCGTGTCGCCCCAGGGGGTAGATGTATCAAGCGGCGTGGAAACAGACGGCACAAAAGATACTAAGAAAATAAGACGATTTATCAGAAAAGCAAGACACAGCAGTAATAGAGAGGAAGAGAGATGACCATGGCACAAAATATGACAGAAACAGCCCATAAAAAAGGACATTTCGGACAATTCGGCGGTCAGTTCGTCCCGGAATCATTGATGCCGGCTGTCCTTGAACTGGAACAAGTCTATGAAGAAGCTAAAAACGATCCGGCCTTTATTGACGAGATGGAAGACTATCTGACCAACTATGTAGGAAGGCAGACACCATTGACCTATGCAGCTCAGCTGACAAAAGAACTAGGTGGGCCACAAATCTATCTGAAAAGAGAAGATTTGAATCATACCGGGGCTCACAAAATCAATAATGCCCTGGGACAGGCGCTTCTGACAAAACGGATGGGTAAAAAGAAAGTCGTGGCAGAAACAGGAGCCGGTCAGCATGGCGTAGCGACTGCTACAGTGTGTGCGCTTTTAGGTCTGGACTGCATCGTCTTCATGGGCAAGGAAGATATTCGCCGTCAGGAACTGAATGTCTTCAGAATGGAACTGCTCGGTGCTGAAGTAGTCAGTGTCGACCAAGGCGAAGGCACATTGAAAGATGCGGTCAATGAGGCTCTGAGATACTGGGTAGCTCATGTAGACGACACCCACTACATCATTGGATCAGTTGTCGGCCCGCAGCCCTTTCCAGCCATGGTCCGCGATTTCCAGAGTGTGATCGGTAAAGAAACAAAGGACCAGATCAAAGCGGTCACCGGTCGACTTCCTGATGCGATCGTCGCCTGCGTCGGTGGAGGAAGCAACGCAATGGGAATGTTTGCCCCATTCGTCAACGACTCAGAGGTGAAACTGTTCGGCGCTGAAGCTGCAGGCAAAGGCATCGAAACCGGCAAGCATGCCGCGACGTTGAGCGCCGGGAAAATCGGAGTCCTGCATGGCATGATGTCCTATCTGCTTCAGGATGAAGCCGGACAGATCACTGAACCCTATTCCATTTCCGCCGGACTGGATTACCCTGGCATCGGACCGGAGCACAGCTTCCTGAAGGATACAGAACGCGTAACCTATAAAGGGATAACGGACGATGAGGCTTTAGAAGGGCTCAAGCTGCTATCTCGCAAGGAAGGAATCATTCCGGCTCTGGAGACGGCGCACGCCATTTACTACGCAAGAGAAATAGCTGAAGGAATGACTGAAGACGAGACACTGGTTATCTGCCTGTCCGGAAGAGGAGATAAAGATGTGACGACTGTAAAAGAACGACTAGGAGGAGACAGCCATGGGTAAAGAGAAACTGGAACAGACACTTCAGGCCACACTTGATAAAGGAGACAAGCTCTTTGTCCCTTACATCATGGCAGGCGACGGAGGACTGGATGTCCTGACTGACCGTATTGCCTTTCTGGAAGAAGCGGGAGCAAGTGCGATCGAACTGGGTATTCCTTTTTCCGATCCTGTAGCGGATGGGCCGACCATCCAGGCTGCCGGACTCAGAGCCTTGGAACATAAGGTTTCGTTAAAGGATGTGCTCGACCAGCTGAAAACGACTCGAAATAAGAGAGAGATCCCGATCATCCTTATGACCTACGTCAATCCAATCATTAATTTCGGAACTGAAGCCTTCGCGGAAGCCTGTATGGAATCAGGTGTTGACGGCCTCATCATTCCTGACTTACCGATGGAAGAAGAGGATCATATTTTTCCTCATGTAAAAGAAAAAGGCATTGCCTTGATCCGACTGGCCGCACTGACGAGCCCTGACGACCGGTTAAAAAAGATCGGCGCACGGACGGAAGGCTTTCTCTATGCCGTCACAGTCAAAGGAACGACGGGTGCCCAGGCCACATTCAGTGAAGAGGTCGGGCCGTATATTGAAAAACTCAAGACCTTTACATCCAAACCAGTCCTTGCCGGATTCGGTGTGACGACTCCCGACCATGTCCGTGACCTGAGCCAGTACGGTGATGGAGTCGTCGTCGGCAGTAAAATCGTCTCCGACTTCCACGACGGAGTAACCGATACGATCAGGGAACTGATTCAGGCTTCGAAGAGATAGTTATTTTATGAATAATGAAATGGACCGTTCTGTTTTTTACGAAGAACGGTCCGTTTTTATATGAAGATGCAGTAGAATTGAGTAAATGTCTAAGATGTCGACACGCGAATAGACCATATAATGGGTTTATGAGCTGTTGGGAAGCTTTTCGAGTAGGTCAATGCCTCATATCTCGGGGTTATAAGCTATTGAGTAGCAATCTGGAAGGTCGAATGTCCCATATCTTGGATATATGGGACATTCCCGAGTTCTTAAATATAAAAAGGAACACCTCATATCTGCGGATATGAGGTGAACAGCTTAACTTATTTAAATATAGCCTTCAATTCAAGGTAATCTTCAACACCGTACAATCCGTTTTCTCTTCCGAGTCCGGACTGTTTGTATCCACCGAATGGGGCTTTTGGTGTGCGGGCACCGTCGTTGATGGTGATGTTACCTGTTTTCAATTTGCGTGCGACTTTTATGGCTTCGTCTTTTGGTCCAACTACTCCGCCGGACAGGCCGTAAATGGAGTCATTGGCCAGTTCGATCGCTTCCTCTACTGAGTCGTAGGTGATGACGACTAGTACTGGGCCGAAGATTTCTTCCTGAGCAATCGTCATGTCATTCGTGACGTTGACGAAGACTGTCGGTTCAACGTAGTAGCCTTTGCGGTCCAGCTTATTACCACCGACCAGAACTTCTGCGCCTTCTTCTTTCCCTTTTTCAATATAATTCAGGACAGTTTCCATCTGATCTTCAGAAACGATGGGACCGACCATAGTGTCTTCATCGTTTGGATCACCGACTTTGATATCTTTATAATAGTCCTTGATAACTTCTTTAGTTCGTTCCAGTTCGTCTTTCGGTACTAAGAGACGTGAGAGTGCTGAACAGGTCTGTCCCTGGTTATGAAGCAGGGTATTGGCTGAATTTTTGACAGCCATTTCCAGATCGCCACCTTTAAGGTAGACCATAGGTGATTTTCCGCCCAGTTCCAGAACAATCTGCTTCACTGTCGTCTTCGCTTTTTCATACAGGCTCTTACCGACCTTAGTCGATCCTGTAAATGAAATGACGGATACATCTTCATGACTGGTCAGGTAGTCACCCGTAGAGCTGCCGTCACCTGTAATCAAGTTGAAGACACCATCGGGAAGACCGGCTTTATCTACGATATCTGCTAATAGAAGAGCAGTTAGGGGAGTCAGGTTAGGTGGCTTCACCACAACCGTATTTCCTGCCAGAAGAGCAGGGGTAATTTTTCTCTGAATCTGATTAAGCGGGTAGTTCCAAGGCGTGATGCAGGCTACGACACCATATCCCTCTTTGATCACCGTCGCATTGTCGACTTCTTCTTCGAATGAGAAGTTATCTATTTCTTCAAGCGTTGCGCCCATCTCTTTTTCGGCGAGGCCGACTTGCGTATTCTTGGCAAACTGTCGTGAGGTCCCGAGTTCCTCGATCATCGTTTCGATCAGTTCCTCTTCACGTTCCTTGATGCCGTCAAGAATCTTCTGTACATACTCGGCACGCTTGGAAGGGGCTGTTGTGTTCCAGTCATCAAAAGCTGCTTTGGCCGCTGATACTGCACGGTTCACATCTTCTTCATTGGCGTTGACTACTTTACCGATAACTTCTTCAGTTGTCGGATTAATGACGTCTGCGTAATCATCAGACTGCGCATCCTGCCATTTTCCGTTGTAATATAAGGTTTGTTTTGTCAATTGACTCGCCTCCTAATTCCTATTATGCAAAAAAAGGTGGGAGATGCCAAATGAAAGAGCTTGAACGATATTAGTTCATGATGGAACGATTGGGTTATTAAGCCCCTATTCAAAAAAAGAAAGCTCAAAGGGTGGACAAGGTTGTCATTCCTTTAAGCTTTTCGATTATTCCATTTTATTCGCTACACAGGACATCAATTTTACTAACGATTAATTGAACATCTAATTTATCAAAGTATAGAGCTGTTCAGCTATGGCCTGATAGCCTTCTTCATTTGGGTGAAAGTAATCCTCATAGAGAAAATTTTCCATCTGATCCTGGAACAGATCAAAGGTCGGGACATAAGTGGCATCAGGGTGTGACTCTACTAGCGAACGGGTTTCGTCGTTCCATTCAATAAGGTAATCGCTCAATTCTGGAATGATCAGACTGTATGGATTATACAAGCCGATAAGGGCAATTTGAGATTCCGGATTGAGCGTTCGGATGTCACCAATAATGATTTCCAGATTGTCCAGATAGGCATTAAGTGTGTCTAGGAAGGCCACGGGCAGATCCAAATCTCTTTGAAAAGCCAGACGATTCAAGTCATTTCCTCCAATAGAGATGACAACCAGATCCGCTTCAGCAATAGTCGCATCGTTTTCTCCCGTTTCAATCAGGTCGAAAAGCTGGCTGCTGGTGTAACCGGATATGGCCAGATTGGTCAAAGTCTCATCACCGTCCCGGTCCATTAACTCGAGGTACCGGTCACCGATGCCGGAGCTTTCTTCGTCACCAACACCGGAGCCTATGGAGTCTCCGAGGATGACTATATTATTGATTTCTTCTTGAGGGACAGGTTCTTCTACTAGCTCAGACTCATCCTCTTCATGTACGCCTTCATCTTCATCTCCAATTATGGATAGACTGACATAAGCAATGGATGCTAGCAGAGCCACTGTAATTAACAGCAGAAGGATTCGTTTTTTCATTTTCATAGTTAATTCTCCTTACAGACCTCTTTTCAATTAGGCCAATCGAAATAAGTGAGCGGGTTTTAGATTGCATGTTAAGTGGTATGGATTAAGTTATCTGTATTGTAGCATTATATTAGTGAAGTAATGTAGCAGAACGCAGAAAAGCCAGACAACTTTCCGAAAGTAGGATGTCTGGCTGACTATATATTGAAGAATATAGGTCGTAGCATAAGCAGAAGGAAGAAAGCAGATTTCTGACCTAAACGCTTTTCACCCTGACTTGTATTTCAGTGATCAGATTCGTCTGGTTGTCATGGACGGTATCATGCAGGGCACGTTCATAGAAGTAGCCATCGAGTGGCAGAGTATGCTGTCTGCTGAAATCGATCAGTTTTTGGTAAGGCTGATGCAGCTCTTCTTCAGGCCCTTGAAAGACGATACGAAGATAACTGCCAGCTGGTTTGGTATGAGTAGCTGATTCAGCCGAAGCGGCTTTGATATAGAAGTAATCGTACTGTTCAGTAAAAGGATTCTCGAGCTTTTTATCCACATTGATAAGGGTGCCATATTCATTGTTGGCAAGAAAGTGCAGATCCTTGTCATGAACTAAGGCGATGGCATCCATGATCCAGTCTGTCGGAGAGCGATTTTCCATTGGATGGCTGAGAACAAGGTGGTCCGTCGTGCAGT
This sequence comes from Alkalibacterium sp. m-11, assembly GCF_054658155.1. NCBI lineage: Bacteria > Bacillati > Bacillota > Bacilli > Lactobacillales > Carnobacteriaceae > Alkalibacterium > Alkalibacterium sp. m-11. The sequence continues at coordinate 1,197 of NZ_BAAGIR010000068.1, read as the reverse complement.
TTATCAGTTCAACTTCCATATGCGGCCGTTCAGCAATACTGATGTAGTGAAGCTTTCTGTCAATCGTATGCCTAATGCGTTCCAGTTCCTCCAGTTTGCGGTCGACATCACTGAGCCTGCTCTGAAGAGAGAGCTTGAAATCATGAAAGTCTCCGGAGAGGACCTTTTTGATTTCAGCCAGAGGCATATTTAGTTCCTTTAATGATAGAATCAGACTCAAGTCAAATACTTGTTTCAGCGTATAATAACGGTAGTCGTTCTCTCCTTTGAATTCAGGAGAGAAGAGCCCGATTTCGTCATAGTAATGAAGTGTGCGTTTATTGATGTCCACCAGTTCAGCCAGTTCGGCAATTCTGAGGCTGTTCTTTTTCTTCATAAGATAATCAGTCCTTCCCCTTGACTCTACAGTTACTGTAGCCTTTATACTTAATATAGTCAATGATCAGTAATCGTCATTAGATTGAAAGGGGACAGTAACATGCTGAGAATTGGTATCGTAGTATTAGGTTTAGAAAAATGGAAAGAGTGTCGGACAGTAGCAAAGACCGTTCTTCCGTACCTGAAAAAAATCGGGAAGCGGCCTTATAGCACCTCATTTGAATTGATCGATCTGGAAAAGTACAATCAGTCTCTTGACGGCGAATGGAATTTGACTGAAAAAGGACTGAAAAAGTTTAATGAGAAAGATGGCTTCATTTTTGTTCTGCCAACCTTCTCAGAAGAAGTGCCGGAGAGTTACCAGTCATTTTTCAGCCATATCCATAGGGAGCTGCAGCATAAATCCGTTATGACGATCTGTTTTGGTGACAAGGATGAAAAGAGGCATACAATGGAGCAGCTGAATATCTGTCTTCTTAAATATGATCTGGCCTTGCCTGCGACCGATATCTTTGTGCCGAAGTATACCTTTGTCGAATGGGAAACCAAGCCGGATATAGAGAACATGATTACGGACCACGTAAACGATTATCTGCACTGGGCCATGAGTACGAAATATTTGAGAAACATCAGAAAAAGTCTAGTCATCTAATAGTGTTATTCAGGCTCTTCCTACAAACGGGAAGGGCCTTTTTTGAGACTCCCACGGCTAAAGCCGCAAGCCCGAACCTTTCGGTTTGACGGGTGGGATTCTTGAGTGCTTGTACGAACGCAGTCCATTTCTGTTTTGTTCAAGCCTCAAGGTGAGGGCATCTCATT